>JBKJWE010000314.1:0-4783 GCA_046717045.1 Nitrospiraceae bacterium
GATCTATAGTTATTACCTATAAATATTATACAAACAATATACTAGACGAATAGATCCTAGCAGCCGCACAGTACCGCGTCAAGGGCGGTGGGAGATGGATTGGATGTTCACGGGGGGTTCAACAGAAGGAGGTTCCTGAATGAAGGCGATGAAGAATAGGCCGATGCAATTCGTGGCAGTGGGGATGTTGCTGGCTTTGGTCGGCTGTGCTCAAACAGGAACGATGCCGACAGGAATATCCCTGTACGATCGTCTCGGAGGCAAGATGGCCATCACAGGGGTGGTCGATCAGTTTGTGGCCAACGTGGCTGACGACGGTAGGATCAATGGTCGGTTTGCGACGACGGACATTCCGAAACTCAAGGGCCATCTGGTCGATCAGATCTGTATGGCGACCGGCGGGCCGTGCACATACAGGGGGCGCGATATGAAGACAACCCATGCCGGGATGAACATCTCCAATGCCACCTTCGGCGCCTTGGTGGGAGGATCTTGTGAAGGCGCTGGATACTTTTAAGGTTCCGGAACAGGAAAAAGGAGAACTCTTGGGTCTGCTCGGCCCGATGAATAAGGATATTATCGAAACGCCGTAGTATGCAGAGTCTGGATGGGGGCAGAGGCGCTGTCCCCGTCCGTCTCGTCTCGCTAGGTGCTTTGGCGTGTATTGAGGAGCAGGACTCCAAGATTTCGAAGGCGTTGAAAGTAGGGTTGGTAGGCCGTTTCTAATTCCTGCGTGAGTTGATCCAGATCGGTTACGCAGTCTTCGACGATCCCTAACCGTTGGGTATCGAGCCCTTCAGGGCTATCCAGAAAGTACACCACGCAGCCGCTGATAACTGTGTCGAGCGTCATAAGTGGCCCTTCCTGGTTGCCGGTAAGCTTCGGCCATTCTTCCTGTTTGTGCACTTCCCAGAGGGAGGCGATCGTTTCCCGATTCATGCGACTCTTCTCTCTATCCGGACGTCATCCGCGGCCGATCCACCCTAGCGCATGCAGCAAGAAGACCGCAAGCGCACAGAGTCCCAATCCCCAAAATCGAAGATCGACATCCTCTCGCGCTTCACACCAGTCCAGGACTCGGTCGCGCCAGGCTTGTGGACCGACCATCAGGAACGTGCCTTTGCACACCATCCCTGCCGCCGTGATGAACCAGAACGGTTGGTAGGGAACATTCTGTCCTGCGAATAAGAGGAACAGCCCCCCGACAATAGACATCACTTCCCATCGGAGCACGCTGGGCGATTGTCGGATCACATCGCGGAGCTGCGTCATGACCAGGCGTGGCGCGATCAGCAATGCGATGCCGTCGGCCAACCAGATTCCGGCGATAGCCGTCAAGGCGTAGTCCTTCACTGCAAGGCCGAGGAAAACGGAGGGGTTGTGGGGCGTGGAGGGGTGCGGCTGTGTCTCACGGGTAGAGTCCGCGATGGAGGTGGGCTTGTGCCACCTTGTCGATCCCGCTGATCAGTGCAGCCATGCGCATCGATGTCCGTTTCGCGCGGGAGAATTCCCACGTCCGGTGAAAGGCGGAGGTCATTAGATCGCGCAGCCGATTCTGAATATCGGCGGCGTTCCAAAAGAACCGTTGGACATCCTGTACCCACTCGAAGTAGGACACGATCACGCCGCCGGAGTTGGCCAAGATATCCGGAATAACAAAAATGCCCTTGTCTTCCACGATGCGGTCGGCTTCAAGCGTGGTAGGCCCATTCGCGCCTTCGACAAGCACACGGCAGCGTAACTTGGCTGCATTGTACTTCGTTATCTGCTCGGACAGGGCAGCAGGCACGAGCACCGTGCAGTCCAGCTGAAGCAACTCTTCGTTCGAGAGCCTGTCTCCCAGCTTCGTCTCCTGCAGCGGCTGTCCCTTCGTCTTTGTGCGTGTGAGCAGTTCGGGGATGTCCAGTCCGCTCGACTTATACAGGCCGCCACCCACATCGCTCACCGCGACGACGCGGGCGCCGCACTCGTGCATGATGCGCGCCGTATGAGACCCGACGTTACCGAACCCCTGAATTGCCACCGTCGTGTTTCTGATATCCAGCTTGAGGTGACGTAGCGCTTCCAACGTGACAGACACCACGCCGCGTCCGGTGGCCTCCTCGCGCCCGAGGCTGCCGCCGATCGACAGGGGCTTGCCGGTGACGACGCCGGGAACGGCATAGCCGACTTGCTGACTGTACGTGTCCATAATCCAGGCCATCACTTGCGCGTCTGTTCCGACGTCGGGGGCCGGCACATCTTTCTCAGGTCCGATCAACGGGAAGAGTTCCGCGGCGTAGCGACGGGTCAGACGTTGGAGTTCTCCGCGCGACAATGATTTCGGATCGACGGCCACTCCTCCCTTGGCCCCGCCATAAGGCAAATCGGCCAGGGCGCATTTCCAGGTCATCCACATCGCGAGCGCGGCCACTTCCCCAAGGTTCACATCCGGATGATAGCGAATGCCACCCTTGGACGGCCCACGAGACGAATCGTGCTGGACGCGGTAGCCGGAAAAGACCTCGACGTGCCCATCATCCATCCGCACCGGCACACTGACGACAAGCGATCGTTGCGGGAGTTTCAATCGCTCCCGCAGATCATCATCCAGTCCCATGGCTTCGGCCGCTTGGTCGAACTGTGCGACGGCCAGTCGGAAGGTCGGCGTGTCGAGTTCATGCATTGTGTCATCCCCGATTAGGTAGGAGAGATGGCCTCTGCCGGTATCGAGCGATCGATGGTCCCGGTCCGCATGTCATAGGACGATGGCGCTCTCCACTCGATGTTGAAGGTATCGGCAAAGCATCGGGCGATTTGCTGCGCGACCAGCGTCGCGTCGACGGACTGCTGTCGAACCTCTGCCATCGAAGTCATCCGGCATCCGTCGAGTCCACAGGGCACAATATGGGAAAAGGGAGATAGATCCAGATTGATGTTGAGCGCAAACCCGTGCATCGTCACACCGCAATCCAGTCGAACGCCGATCGAGGCAAGCTTCGCCTCCGCCCCGTCGGTCCGTACCCAGATACCTGGTTTCTTCTCCACCCGGTGGCCGTCGATGCCGGAGAAGGCCAGCACGTCGATGAGCACCTGCTCCAACATTCGCACATAGGTCTTAGGGCCTGGACAGAGGCCAGACAACTTCATGATGGGGTAGCCGATCAATTGCCCCGGGCCGTGGTAAGTAATGGACCCTCCGCGATCGACCGTTTGAAGCGTCGCGCCCAGTTCTCGGAGCAAGTGCTCGTTTCCGCTCCAATGGGTGAGTTGCGTCCTTCTTCCCATCGTATAGATCGGCTCATGCTCCAGGAGCAGCAAGATGTCCGGTCGGAAATCCGCAATCCGTTCTGCGTGAAGTCGTCGTTGCAGCGCCCACGTGTCCGCGTAAGGAAGCGGGGCCGGGAACACGAGGAGCGTGGCTGGTCGGCGAGGTGATTCCGGGAGAGATCGCTCGACAAGATTTTCGGTGAGACCGGCATGATCAGAGTGGTTCATGGGGCAGCCTTCGATGGGAGGGCATTTTCCAGCGAGAGCGTCGAGGATCCGTTTTTCCCTTGCAGAGTCAGCTGAAGGGTTGGCTGGTCCGCTGATCGACGAAGCGCATGCCAGAAATCTCCGACATTGTAGATCTGATGCTGGCCCACGGCGGTGACAATGTCGCCATTTTGAAGACCCGCGGCGGCCCCTGGCTTGGTGGGTTCGACGTTGAGGGCTAGGATGCCGCGATCGCCTTCCAACGCGAAGCTTGCCATGATACTCGGCGTAATCGTGACGGGGGTGAATCCGAGATCCGGCCGAAGCACTGTGCCGCGCACAATCATCGATTGAATGTGCGGATAGATAGCGTCCATGGCGATGGCATAACTGATGGCCTGGGCCGAAGGCGCAATGGCGACGTTGATACCGATCACCTGGCCGGAGAGGTCCACCAGTGGCCCTCCGCTATTGCCAGGATTGATTGCGGCATCGGTCTGAATGAGGTCGTAGAGCGTTTCACCGTCCGGAGTCAGCACTGAACGATCCAGCGCGCTCACGACGCCGACCGTGACGGTCGATCCGCCTTTGAGTGCGAGTGGATTGCCGATGGCGATGACCGACTCGCCGATTTCGAGCGCCGGTGCTGGGTTCAAGGTGGCCGGGACCAAGTCCGTGGCGTTAATCTTCACGAGCGCCAAGTCGAGTAGAAAATCGCGTGCCACGACGCGGCCTGGCGTGAGTCGACCAGTCGAAAGCCCCACCACTACGCTTTTAATTCCAGCCACCAAGTGATTGTTCGTAAGGATGTAGCCGCTTGCATCGATGATGACCCCGGAGCCGGAACCAGATTGGGCTTGCGTGGGGGTGGCTGGAACGCCTCGCGTGAGGACCGTCACAACTGAGGGGCGCACTTTAGCCACGACTGCGGGAACCGATAGGGGCTTTTCGTGGAATGGGACCGGTGCCAGGACAGAATCGGCACAGGCGATGGGACCGTTCGGCGTGATAGCGGCGAGCACGAGAAATGGTAAGAGGAACGAGGAACCGGGAAGGCGGCTGGTTTGTGTTGCCGGCAACTGCGTCCTCAGGCTTCTCTGATGGAGTCGGCCTATTGTCGCATAAGTACTGATGGAGGACCAGCTACAAAAAAACAGGGGGGCAAGACCGTCTTGCCCCCCTATAAGGCCCGCTTAACGATCCGGTTATTGAATCGCCGCGAACATCTTTTTGATCTCAGGCGTTTTCAGCTTCTTCAGCGCCTTCGCTTCAATCTGACGTATCCGCTCACGGGTCACCGACAGGCTCTGTCCGACCTGCTCGAGCG
>JBKJWE010000315.1:0-4283 GCA_046717045.1 Nitrospiraceae bacterium
ACCATCACGCGAGACTGTCGCGACATCAGCGTGACCCTCCGCCGGTTGGCAGCACGATCGTAAAGTGAGAGCCTTTTCCAGGCTCGCTCTTGACGTTGATGTGCCCCCCGTGCGCCCGTATTGTTTCCAGCGCGATCGCCAGGCCAAGCCCCGTGCCACGTCCGGCCTTCTTCGTCGTAAAAAACGGATGAAAAATCTGCGCCAGCTGCTCGGCGTCCATCCCGCAGCCCGTATCGATGAATTCCACCGCGGTCAACGTTCGGCGGTCTTGCTGCGTGAGCGCGGCATGGGGAGAGACCCGCACGACCAGGCTTCCACCCCCGGCCATCGCGTCGAGCGCGTTTTCGATCAAACTATTGAACACTTCCTGGAGTTGCTGTGCATCGGCTTCAACTTTCTCAACTTGCTGACTCGATTCGGTGACCAGCGCGATCCGCCGACGCTTGAATTCCGGCTGGAAGAGCGCAAGACATTCCGCTACGCAGGCGTTGAGATCGAGTGGAAACCGAACCGGCTCCGGTCTTCTGGCATATAACAACATGTCTTGAATAATTTTCGATGTTCGTTCGATCTGCGCCTCCACCGTCTGCAACCGTCGCCGAGACTCTGCACTCAGAGTCGGATCTTCAGCCATGAGCTGGATATGCCCAAACAGCGCCGTCAAGGGAGTGCCGATCTTGTGCGCAACGGTCGCTGCCATCTGCCCGATCGCCGACAGGCGCTGCTCACGTGCCGCATCGCGCTGCGCCGCCGAGAGCAGTTCATTCGTGCGGACGAGGGCACGGTTCTTTTCCACCACCTCGGCCGTGGCTTCAATGACTTTGGTCTGAAGGTTGTCGTTCATGGCCCGCAAGGATTCTGTCAATTTTGCATTGTCTTCGGTCGTTTCCCGAATCTTCTTCACCATGTTGTTGAATGTGCCGGCAAGTTCTCTCAGCTCATCCTGTTCTTCGACCGGAATCGCCGCGGTCATCGTTCCCCCCGAGACAGCCTCGATCGCGGAACGCACTCGTTTCACCGGACGATGGACCTTGAAGTGGAGAAACAGGTTAATGGCAACCACGATCGCCAACAAAGTCAGCAGGCGCTTGCTTCGGGAGGCGCGTTGCAAGGCGTCTAGGGCCTCATCCATTTGCAGTGTGGAAAACTCGGCATAGGTCGCTCCAACGACGGTATTCGTCAAGAATATCGGAGCGGCCATGAGTACGCTATGAGTTCGTTCTCGATTCGTATAATCAATCAGCAACTGCCGATTCTCGCGAACGCGCTGGACGAGGACCGGCGCTTCCGCTTGTCGAGGCAACTCCGAGACGCCGGAACTTGCGACGATGAGAGGGGTCTCTCCCCCTTCGGTGGGAAACGCGTACAGGACGATGTTGAGAAGATCCGGCAGAGTGGCCATGATTTTATCCAACTCTTTGGTTCGCGCTGCCCGATCAGACAGATACGAGAGACTCGTCACGTTTTGGTCGACGGATTGTCCGACGGCCAGTGCCGCGTCCAGGACATTGTTTTCCACCGTTTCCTGCATCAAGCGGATGTCGATCCATTCGGTCATCGCTGCGATGACGCCGACAATAAGGATGATCATCAGCGTCATCTTGACTTGAAGGCTTAGTCGGTGCCACCAGCTCAACATGGGTCCATGGTAGCCTCCCATGTTTCCTTGTTCAATCCGAAATCGAGACAAGATGTCTCTCGGGGAATAAGTTGTCTCTTATTTTGATGAGCGCTCCCGTTTATTTCTGTCCCTCAGGCAGCATCCATTAGCGTAAAAAGCCGAATCTTACACGGTCTTAGAGCGACGACCTGCCATTGGCGCTTCTCAGGCATCCGGCTTGCTCAATTCACGCTCAGAACCTGGAGAAGTTGACACCGTGAACAGGCACATACTTCTGGTTGAGGCCGATGAAGTCTTAGGCCAGGTGATGAGGGAGCTGTTGGAACGAGAAGGGTATGACATTTCCCGAGCCGGGAACTCCACCGAAGCACTGAGGCGCATTCGAGCCGATTCATGCGGGGCCATGATTGTGGATCTTGACACCGTACCGACCGGCGATCTTCTCATGAACATTGTGAGCACTCGATGCCTGCTGCCTCGGTCTGTGGTGTGTGTCAGTGTCCAGCAGCCTGAATTCTCGGAGCAAGATTCGATGTCCCTGGGGGCTCTACAGCCTGAGCAACGACCGCACTGGGTGCGCAAACCTTTTCGGAAGGAGGACTTTCTCGGGGTCGTACGGGAGATCCTGTCCAAGAGTCCGCAGGCAGTCGCGAAACAGTGCACAAGCCACGAACGATGGGATGGTTAGTTACAATCCGGAGAGCTTGAGTTGCCCAGGTTGGTATTGGAGATTAGGGGAAGTGAATCACATCGGGCATGAGAAGAACAGTTGACCTTTCAGTATGTCAGAGGTGCACCATGTCCAGAATAAACGTTTGCGTCTTAATTATGCTGTTGCTCAGTTCGAGCCTCGTCGTTCCCGGCGCCATGGCTCAGCTCGAGACGTCTCCGCAAACGATCAAGGGCGATCTGTTGTCGATCAAGGGAGACGTGTATGTCGTTAAAGACATCTCCGGAAGGCTCGTGCTCCTTCGCGTCGATAAAAACACGAAGCGAGAGCGCCTGCTCGTTCCTGGCGAAAAAATCGAGGCTGATGTGGTTCCGGGCGAACGGGTCGTCGCGTTGCGTGTATCTAAATAGCGGCACTGGTTGCCGACTTTTCTTGATGAAAGGAGCAGTCCGATGAGAATTGCCCAGGTGTCGCCCTTGTGGGAGAGTGTTCCACCGAAGCTCTATGGAGGAACGGAACGGATCGTGTCCTACCTCACCGAAGAACTAGTTCGGCTCGGTCACGACGTGACTCTGTTCGCGAGCGGCGATTCAATCACCACAGCCCGTCTCGAAGCGATCTGCGATCACGCGCTTCGTCTGAACAAGGGCATCTTCAACCGCGACGCGCCCATGACTATGTTGATGGAGCAGGCGCTGGGAAAGCCCGGCGACTTCGACATCATCCACTCCCATCTCGATTTCTTGGGCTTTCCTCTTGCACGGCGCAATCCGACGGCGCCGGTGACCACATTCCATGGTCGGCTCGATCTGCCGGAGCTGCGGCCGGTGTTTCGCGAGTATGCGGAGATTCCGATGGTGTCGATTTCGGACGCTCAGCGGAAGCCTGTTTCTTGGGCCAATTGGCAAGCCACCGTCTACCACGGTTTGCCGAGGGATCTCTACAGCTTGCACCCGAATCCCGGAGGGTACCTGGCATTCTTGGGGCGTATCGGCCCCGAGAAGCGGCCGGACCATGCGATCGAAATCGCCAAGCAGGTCGGGATTCCCTTACGGATTGCCGCAAAGGTCGATCCGATGGATCAGGAATACTTTCACAATGAAATCGAGCCGCTGCTCTCTCATCCACTTATCGAGTATCTTGGTGAGATCACTGATGCCGAAAAGGACGAATTCTTGGGTAATGCCATGGCGCTTGTCTGTCCGTATGACTGGCCGGAACCGTTCGGTCTCGTGCTGATTGAAGCGCTCGCCTGTGGAACGCCCGTGCTGGCCTACCGGCGCGGGTCCATTCCTGAAGTCATCGAGGACGGTGCGACTGGATTTGTCTGCGAGGGACTCGGCGAGATGACGCAGGCCATCCAACGTATTCCTGAAATCGATCGTCGACGATGTCGCCGGACCTTTGAGCAGCGGTTCACCGTGGAGCGAATGGCGCAAGACTATCTTCGGGTGTACGAGCAGGTGCTCGCCAATAACCGAGAAAGAGAGACAGAGAACACGAGTTTCGCCTCCTGGCCTAGTTTCTCGACCAGTGTGTGAGCGGGGATCGGTCTCCGGGGTAAGGAGGACAGGGTGTTCTCCAACTTCACAAGAGGTCACGATGAAGACCATCACGTCGTTGGGTCTTGCCATGACGATTGTCAGTATCGGCCTTGTCGCGGTTCTGGGAACGCGGGCGGACGCCCGATCGCCTTCCGAATCGTCACCTTCCAAGATTGTGACAGGCGAAGTGTCTCAGGTTGAAGGGGAATTTCATATGGCAAAAACTCCTCAAGGCGACGACGTACTCAATATGGTGGACACATCCTATGTCATCACCAATCGGTCTGGTCAAGAGATGCGTCTCGAACTCAGCAACGATACCAAAGTGCGCAAGAAGGTCAACCCAGGGGACAAGGTCGAAGCCAAGATCTCATCCGAAGGCCATACCCTTTCTGTCACGAAGCTGGAGTAGCCGCGTGGAGCCTATTCCGTAGACAGGTGCTCCGAT
>JBKJWE010000316.1:0-5649 GCA_046717045.1 Nitrospiraceae bacterium
CAGCACCTTACCATGCGCTTGTCTGGGGGCGGTCACGACGTCACGATTCTCGACGATGTCAGTCTTGAAATCCCTCACAAGCAGCGCATCGCGATCGTCGGTCCGTCGGGCAGCGGGAAATCAACGCTTCTTGGGTTGATCGCGGGCCTGGATCGTCCCACGTCGGGATCGATCCTGTTAGACGGCGTGGAGATCACGACGATGTCGGAGAGTCCGATGGCCCGATATCGGCGGGAGAAGATCGGCTATGTCTTTCAGTCCTTTCATCTGATCCCCACCCTCACGGCGCTGGAAAACGTGTCTATTCCACTTGAACTGTCTGGTGCCTCGGGGGCTCGGGAACGAGCTGATGCGCTCTTGTCTGCGGTCGGTCTTGCAGGCCGGTTGCATCATTATCCGGCTCAACTGTCCGGAGGAGAACAACAGCGTGTGGCGGTGGCTCGCGCCTTCGTCTGTCGTCCCCCGATTCTCCTCGCCGATGAACCGACAGGGAACTTGGATTCGGCCACCGGGCAACAGGTCGTCGACCTGCTTCTCTCGTTGCATCGCGATTATGGCACCACCCTGGTTCTGGTTACACACGATCCCATGCTTGCGAGCCGGATGGAACGTGTCGTGGGACTTCGTGACGGGCGGATCGAGTCCGATGGAGTGGTTGAACTTTCGCTCACGGAGAGAGGCCCGTCGCCGTGAGGGCGTTCCCGCTCATCATGGCTTGGCGTGAGACGAGAGCGGCGTGGCGGCACTTTGTCTATTTTGTGCTGTGCATTGCGGTTGGGGTCGGGGCCGTCGTCGGAATCGGTCTGTTCGCGGCAAACGTCGAGCATGCCGTCACTCGCGAAGCCCGGGGCCTCCTGGGCGGGGATCTGGAAATTCGCTCATCCCGTGCGCTGAGCGAATCGGGACGCTCCGCACTGCAATCGGCGGTGGAACGGGGCGCACGTCTGTCGCATGCCAGCGAACTCGTCGCGATGGCGGCGACAGTGGGTGAGTCCTCGACCGCTGTGACGACCCAGGTCATCGAACTGAAAGCCGTTGAATCCACGTACCCTCTCTATGGCATGGTGAAAGTCGAGCCTGATCAGCGGCTCGACAGTTTATTAGGGCCAGTCGATTCAGCCTGTGGACGATCTATGCAGTCTGTTTCCAGACCTCCCCACCTCTCTCCAGCGACGACACTTGGTCGTTGCTACGGTGCAGTAGTCCATGAATCCCTGACGATCAGGATGAATGTCGCGCTAGGTCACCAGCTGAAGATCGGCCGTGCGACATTTGTGATCACAGGGATCATGCGTAAGGAGCCGGATCGCATGGCCAACATGTTCAGCCTGGGGCCCCGCGTGATGGTCTCCCAGGAAGGCTTGGCCGCAGCGGACTTGGTCAGGCCAGGCAGTCGCGTACGCGAACGCTATCTGCTCAAGCTGTCAGCCGGTATGGCCTTAGAGCCGCTCCTCTATGAACTGCGGGGTCGATTGTCGAAAGAGTCAGTGCGGGTCTCATCGTTCAGAGATGCCCAGCCGCAGCTCAAGCAGTTTCTGGATCAACTGGGTCGCTACTTGGGACTTGTTGGACTCACGGCGCTGTTCGTCGGAGGAATCGGTGTGGCTACATCCGTGCAGGCTTTTCTGAGGGAGAAGCTGCAGAGCATTGCCGTACTGAAAACCCTCGGTGCTGAGTCGTCCATGATCGTGCGTATCTATCTCAGTCAGGCCTTCTGTCTCGGGTTGCTCGGCAGCGGACTCGGTGTCGTCGTGGGCATCGGTCTCCAAGCCGTCTTGCCCGCGGCGCTCGGCGGGCTGTTGGATGCCAACCTGCTGGAACAGATCGAATTTTCTCCGATGCTGTCGTGGGTTTCACTGCTGCCTGTTGTGAAAGGACTGGCGCTGGGCGTCCTCAGCACAGTGCTGTTCACCCTCTGGCCCTTGCTGACGATCAGGCAGATCCGACCTGCGCGGATCTTTCGGCATGAGATGGCTCAGCTGGAACAGACCATCGAGACGATGTCACGTTCTCGGTGGTCTCAACTGATCGGCACGATCAAGCGGCACGATCGCACGACAGTTTTCTCGGCCGTGACGATGGCAGCCGGGCTGGCTGTCCTGTCGATCTGGCAGGCCGGCTCATGGAAAAGCGGCATGTTGTTCATGGGGGCATTGACAGCGGCGGTCCTTCTGTTGCTGCTGGCTTCGTCGCTGGTGGTCAAGGCCATTGGGCTCGTGCCCCTCCCCCCGGCGGTGGCGGTGCGGCACGCGGTCAAGAATCTTAAGCGGCCAGGAAGCCAGGCCACCGGCATCATGATGGCGATCGGGATCGGGGTGATGGTCATCGTGACTGTCGGTTTGTTGGAACGATCGCTCATTCGACAGATCGGAGACAATCGCCCCACCGACGCGCCGACGTTCTTTTTCATCGATCTCCAACCGGATCAGACGCAACCGTTTATCCAGTTAATCGAGTCACGGTCCAGAGGGGTGAAGCCGGAGCTTGTGCCGCTGGTTCGATCGCGGCTGCATGCGGTGAATGGGCAGTCGGTTACTGTGGAAGAGGAGAGTGAAAAGGACGGCGACCGACAGAGCGACAGTAAGGAAGAGAAGCGCAAGTCGTGGTACCTCACCCGCGAGTACGTATTGACCTTTCTCGATCGCCTCCCCAAAGACAATACGATCGTGAAGGGAGTGTGGTGGAAACCGGGTCACACCTCTACGAAGCCGTTGGTGTCGGTCGAAGAAGATGCAGCCAAATATTTAGGGTTGGACATCGGCTCGACGATCGAATTGGACATTCAGGGCGCGACGCTTGCAGCCGAAGTGAGCAGTATCCGCAAGGTCGAATGGGGCAACTTCTCGACGAACTTCTACATGATCCTCTCGCCTGGTTCACTGGACGGTGCGCCGTTTACGTATGTCGCGACAGTTCGGGTCCCGACGCAGGAGGAGGTCCCGCTGCAACAGGCCGTTGTGGCAGCCTTTCCCAATGTGACGGCGCTCAATATCGGCGATATGTTGGATGGGTTCGCGCGTGTTCTCGATCGCTTATCGTTGGCCATCCGAGCCGTGGCGTCGTTCTGTCTGGTCACAGGATCGCTGGTGATGGCGGCCGCCTTGGCTGCGACTCGGTATCGGCGACTCTACGAGTCGGTCGTCTTGAAGGCATTGGGTGCGACCAGAGGCCTGATCGCACGATCGTTCGCCACAGAATATGCCCTACTGGGTGTCGTGGCCGGGACGATCGGTGTGCTGCTGGCCAGTGCACTCTCCTGGGCGGCGCTACGCTACCTCTTTGATCTGCCGTGGAGTCTGCAGCCGCAACTGTTAGCTGTCAGTCTATTTCTCACGGTGCTGCTGAGCGTGGCGGTGGGATTTCTCAGTACGTTTAGGATCTTGGGCCAGAAGCCGCTGGCGATTCTTCGCCACGAGTAGCGATGCCGCGTAGGGAAACAGCTACGACGCTGGGTTGGGCAAGCGAAGATCAAGAATGTGTCTGATGCGTCGTTCTTCGGAGCGGAGAAAGCTGGAAAACCTGAGGCCGACCCCATCGGCAAAACGCGTGCGCACGATGGCCTCATCGATCATGACGGACAGGTCGTATTCTCCAGCCTGAAACTCCAGCATGACATGGCTTCCCGTCGGGAGTCTCTGGGAGGTCGTGACGCGGCATCCCCGTAAAGACAGATTAACCAGATGTCCCTCCACCACGATGCGCTGGGTTTGGTCATGGACTGGGCGGAGTTGCGCCGTATATTGGACTGGGACCCGTTCGTAGTTTCTCCGCGGATTCGCCTTCGGGGTGCCGTGGAATGTGCTGAAGCGATGCCCGCAAAGCTGGCAGCGAAGGGGATAAATCGTCAGCGTGCTCAGCAATCGATCCGCAACGCTCGATCGAGGGGCTAGCTTCGTCTTGGCCGTCCCGCATTTGGGGCAGTGTCGGGTACGCATCGTCGAAGGGTCCGTGCCAGTAAGAGGGCGCTGGTTTTTGAATAACAGCAGTCGCATTGTGGGGAATTGTAGGGTGTGCCTAATGAAACGGCAAGCCCCCCATCCGTACTACCAGCTCTGGGTGGCTTGGTGCAGTGTCAGGGCATTGCCTTTGGAGTCGAGTACAACCGCCATGCGGCAGACGGATGTGGAGAGGGTTCAAGTTTCACGGTCGTTCCCCTTGCCGGGTCGTATTCGATCCAGGCATCTTCAAATACCGCGCGCCTTTCAATGGGAGGTTCTGTTCGTCGAGCTTTCTCGCGGGCGATGTCTCTCGCGGGATACATGGTGATGGCATTGCCTTTGATCATGGGCAGCGCCTTTCGACGGAAGGCCTAATCAGAACTTGTTGAGATAGGTTCGCAGGGCCTGTCTGTCTCGTTCGCGGACGGTGACGGCTATCCGCAATTGTTCGAGATATTGATCGAGTGTTTTCCCGCCGAGGTCGATATTGCGAGAACGGAAAAAGTCGTTCACATCATGCTCAAGCTCAGGCGTGGCGAGACCGACGATGCCGCCGCACATGCGCCGGAGTCCCTGTTTCGGAAACAGCCGGTCCATCTGATCCCAGTTGGTCTTAGCGAAGGTCCAAGCCGACTCGCGTCCGTACACATTGCCCATGATGGCACTGACGAGAAACGGCGCATCTTGGGTGCGAATCGCTCCGGTGATGGTTTGAGCCAGTGTGCGCTCCAGCAGCGGCTTCTGTTGGAAACCGGCGAGTGAGAATAGATAGCGCCGTTCTTCTTGCGGGGTTGTCGCAGTACGAAATCTCTCGGTGAACTCATCGTAACGCGCCGCATCGCCCGTATGGGCAAGAATTGATACGATGGCCAGCATCACATTGGGATCGACCGCCGTCGGGTCCGTCTTCGAGGCATCGTACAGCTCGGTCGCCCGTTGCTGCGTGGTTGGATCGTTGCCCAGCTTCCCTAACGAGCCGATCAGCTCGCTGCGCAGCTGTCCGGTCAGTTCCGATTCACCGGATCGAGGAGCCCAGCCGACGTCGGTGACCGCCGGGCCGACTCGTTGCCGGACCAAGCCTTCGAGTCCCGGACGCTCTACTGGATCGATGATGTGATTTAAGAACGAGAGCGAATTCAACAAAACGGCCCAGACGTTTTTGTCTCGGTCGGCCACGAAGTGCGTGGTGAAGTCCAGATAGTCCGTGAGCGGCATCAAGCCCGCCACGGTAGTGGCCCAGACATCGTTCAGGAGATTGAACCGTTCGACGGCCCCCAATTTCTGGACCCCCTGCCGAACGAGCCGTCCGAGGAGTTCTGACGAGTATCGAACGCGGTAAAACCCATGGGAGCCTTCGTTGATCAATGCGTGGTGCAGATCGGCCGGGACCTTGAGACGCATCTCGCCATCTGTGAGGAGGATGCGTCGCGTTTCCGAGCCCGCACTCGTGGTCAGGCGCAGGACGATGGGAATGTGCCAGTGCGTCGGTGAAAGGTGAGGCAGATAGATGAATCGTTGCTGGGTTAGAATCAGTTAGTTATACTGACTCAGTGAGGCTGTAATCAGAGGATAGCCTGGTTGGAAAATCCACGCGTCCATCAACCCCGGCACGTCCTGCTTCGCGCTGCTCCCCAACGAGACCCAGAGATCTTTCGTATCGGCATTCCCATAGGCGTGAGCGTGCAGATAGTCGCGTACTCCGTCGCGAAAC
>JBKJWE010000317.1:0-9655 GCA_046717045.1 Nitrospiraceae bacterium
GTCGACACACCGGTCGCATGATCGCATTCTCCACGGTAGGCAGTCTGCTTGGCACCTGGGGAACAGCATTCTTTCTGCTTTCATGGATCGGCAGTCAGGCGCTCGTGGCTTGGCTGGGAGCGATCCAAGTAGGTCTCGGTCTTTGGTGGCTCATCAGAGGGACCGCTGCTCGGCCGCTGGCCGTTGGAACATTGATACTATGCACGATCGGCCTGGGGGCTGGTGCGCTGCATCCGATCCAGATGTTGAAAACCCCGGTGTACCAAGAAGACAGTCCTTATCAACAAGTCAGGATTCGCGACGACGACCTGTTTCGGTATCTCGTTTTGGATCGGACCTTCCATGCCGTCATGTGGAAGGCTGATCCCATTGCGTTGTTTCTTCCCTACAGTCAACTGATGGTGGCTTCATTGGCTTGGGTTCCTGAGGCAAGACGCGGGCTCATTCTGGGCCACGGCGGCGGGTCATTGGCGAAATGGCTCGCACATCAATGGCCACAGGTCGAGTTAGATGTAGTGGAGTTTGATCCCACCGTGGTCCGCATGGCGGAGACATATTTTTCCTATCAGGCTCCGCCGCAGCACCAGGTGTATGTGAAGGATGCCAGGGCATTCTTGCAAGCCACCGACCGAACCTACGATCTGATCTGGGTGGATGCATTCGCCCGGCATATGGTTCCGTTTCATCTCACCACCGTCGAGTTCTTTGGCGAGTTGCGAGCTCATCTCACCTCGAACGGGATCGTGGCGGTGAACCTTGCCTCCGTGGGAGAAGGCGGGGATCTCCTGCGGGCCAACGCGATTGTGCATACCATGAGGCGGTCCTTTCCGAAGATCGAATCTTTTGCCGTCAAAGGACCGTGGAAGGCAACGCAGACGCGCGCAGAGAATCTGATTTTTTTTGCCGGCGCACCGCTCGACCGGCATAATTTTACCGAGTTGGCGAACAAGGTGAATACGTTGGTCGAACGAGAGCAGCTTCCATCGGAAGCCGTTGCGCTGCTGAATTCGCATCGAACGCAACCGTGGCCCCCCGGGGCGGAGCTGACCGATGACTTTGCGCCCTTCGATCTTCTGATGGGATCTGGTGTCGTCGAGCCTCCGCCTGAAGCGAGGGCGATCAGGTAAGTCGTTGAAAACCAACGTCGAGACTTGTTGATAACAAGATGAGAATGAAATTCACGGTTTCATGGAGCCACTCACACTACCGTCTTGCTTCCATTTTGGCCGCTATGCTATAAGGATTCCCTCGTTGCGGAAGGGTGTGCAAAGAAATATGCAGCAGAGCAGTCAGCAAAGCGGTCAAGGTCACTTGAGCTTGGCGGCAATCATTCACCAACCTAATCACATCTCTTCTTCTTTTTAAGGAGGTAGGTCATGGGCAAGACGATGTTATTGGTCTTCTTCGGCCTCGTTATGGTAGTGGCGGCAGCCTCGGGTGCGTTTGCTCACCAGGCGGGCGGTGTGGAAGTTGGCGATTTGGAAACCGGCTCCGTCGTTGGCCAGCCGTTCAAGGAATTGGATGTGGATGCCGAATTCTATGCGATCGAGATCGGCACTCTGAAGACGTGGTATCCGCCCACGACAGCTATCGATTTCAAAGTGCGTACCGGCCGTCCCGTGTTGATCAAGGTCACCAATAACTCTACGGCTGAGCATGGGTTCCTGTTGACGGCGGAGGAAACACAATCGGCACCCACGGTATTGAAAGGACAAGTCGTCTTGAAGCCGGGCGAGACAAAATACCTCGGCATTCCAACCAGCGACTTGTTCTATGCCACGAGCGGGAATATTCTGAAGTATCGCTGCCACCTGCACCCAGCACACTTGGGTGGCAAGCTGGTGATGATCAAGTAGTCGAGTACCCGACTCGAACGATATGCCAAGGCCCCCTCCGCTTTCACAGCGGAGGGGGCCTTGTTGCTTGGGCAACCCCTGCGGCGGGTAGTTTTACACGGCTTCGTCAGCGCGACAGTCGGCACCTGATTCAGGAGGCACGTGTTGAGCGCCTCTGAATTCTCCTGCCACGATCAACAGCAAGAAACGGCTTAAAGTGGGTTCGGTGTCGCGTCGCTCTTTGACGATCGTGTGTACGTCCACGATCATTTCATCTCCGTCCCACCGGGTCTCGTTGATGACCCAATAATGGCCGGCCGCATGAGGGAACTGTCGCTCCACAAACTTCTCGATGATCGATCCAATATCTCCGGTACTGGCCTGGACGCAGGTTGGGAGAACGAGGAGCCAGAGGACTGATCCGATGAGGATGCCTCGAAACCGCATAGTGTGACCTCCACGCGAGGTGAGAAGCGCTGGTGGCGCCAGGAAACGCAGGAGTCTGATCGGTGGAATGCAGCTTCTATGTTTAAATTCTACAGCGGGGCTACTGAGAAAGCTACTCATGGGTCTGAAGGAGGCGTGAGCGGTCGAAACGCCAAGGCCCCGCCTCTCATGTGGGAGGCGGGGCCTTTATTCTAACGTCTCTCTTAGTTTCTGACGCCGCTCCAGACTTTCGCCGCATCGATCGCCTTGTCTGGATTGAGGGTCTTGGCTTTGTCGAGCAGCACGTCGGTCGTTTCCGGATAAAGTGGGTCGGAGATGCAGCAGTTGTCGACGGGACAGACGGCCGCGCACTGCGGTTCGTCGAAGTGCCCAACGCATTCAGTACAACGGTCGTGGGTAATCACATAGATGTTGTCGCCCACTCCCTGGCCATCGCCCACATGATTGCCCTTTCCCTCCGCGTCGCCACGAGTTTCGAAAATCGCCTCGTTTGGACATTCCGGTAGGCAGGCTCCACAGGAGATACATTCATCGGTAATCAGCAGTGCCATGACCCTCGCCTCCTTCTCACCTCGGTAGAGACCAATACGGTTGACAAGTCCGCCCCGTCACGACCATAGTGCCTGTCGCAACTTGAAGATCATTCTAGTCTGCCGCTCTTTTCCAAGTCAACAGAACGACATCAGCACAGAAGACCTAGAATCCCTGTGATAATGGGCCTTTGGGCCCAGTCGTTCATGGCGAGTCCGATCTGTAATGGCTAAGGCTGTCGCACCAACAGGGGATTGGGAACAGAGGAAAAAACGCCTCATCACGCTTGTGCTTTTGGCGATCCTGCTCATAAGTGCATCGATGTTTCTCATGGAGCGAAAAGAGGCCAGTATCATCATCGTCACGTTTCCCAACGGGCATGAGCTGGAAACCGAAGTCGCGGATACGCCGGAAAAGCTCCTCTTTGGTCTGGCGTTTCGAGAGACGTTGCCACCCAATGGCGGAATGCTTTATATCTTCGAGTCCACGGGGGTGAACCACCTCTGGACGAAGGAGCATCTGTTTCCTGTGGATATAATTTGGGTGGATGAAAGTCACCATATTGTCCAGCTCACGGAAAACGCGGCGCCTTGTCGAAAGGATCCCTGTCAGAAGTATAGTTCGGCTCCGGAGTCGATCCGTTATGCGATCCAGATGGCTGCGGG
Source organism: Nitrospiraceae bacterium (assembly GCA_046717045.1). Lineage (GTDB taxonomy): Bacteria > Nitrospirota > Nitrospiria > Nitrospirales > Nitrospiraceae > JBKJWE01. The sequence goes on from JBKJWE010000317.1 coordinate 3,479, forward strand.
ATACATCAAGCGAGAAGGGATCACCACGGGCCTCGAACTGAAGTATACGCTGCGGATGTAACCGGCAGATCGCATGGCATCTCGTCCGAGAGGAGTGTAGAAACGCATGATCGAAGGGTTTCAATCCGTCGCCCGCGTCGATGAGCTTCCACCCGGGCAATCAAAGGTCGTCACCGTGGACAAGCGGGAGATCGCCCTCTTCAACGTCGATGGGAAATACTTTGCGATCCACAATCGGTGTCCCCATGAAGGGGGACCGCTGGGCGAAGGCCGCCTCAAAGGATTTGTGGTCGCGTGTCCGTGGCACGATTTGGCATTCGATATTCGCAACGGACAAGGGACAGATGGTGGCGGCTATTGTGTGGGTAGCTACGACGTGCAGGTAGAAGGCGATCACATTCTCGTCGGTCCTCGTCGAAAGGTCTAGTACGCATACGACCATGGATAGCCCGTCTCCTCGCATTACGGACGGTGGCGGTCGTTCTGGAGAGCTGAAGACGATCGAGATGATGCTCGACCGACCGATTCAAATTCACCTCTGGGAAGATCGCACGCGAGGAGAACAATGGGTGCCGACGTACGATCCTGCCGGCCTTACCTTGGTGGCCGACGATTACTTTCGCATGGCCGGGAATAACGCGGTCGACAACGGGAGGAGGACCTTCGAGTTCAAGGCCGTCGTGCCTGGAACCCATCAGCTTGTCTTTGAAAAACGTATGGGCTGGAAGTTCACAGCCGAAGACCGGCGAGTCTTTCAGGTTACCGTGACTGACCGCTCGCCGCAAAGGATTGGATAATCGTGCCGGATATCGCCTGGGTCAATGGACGATTCGTCCCGCTGGCGGAAGCGGTCGTCTCGATCGAAGATCGAGGCTTTCAGTTCGGCGACGGCATCTACGAAGTCATTCGTACCTATAGAGGACGTCCATTTGAACTGGATGCGCATCTGGCTCGGTTAGAACGGAGCGCCGACGCTCTCGACCTTGTCTCGCCCCATTCCCGCCATCAGTGGGCGCAGTATGTCGAGGAAGGCCTCAAGCGAGCGGCCTATCCAGACGCCAAGGTCTATATCCAAATCACAAGAGGCGTGGCACCACGCGACCATGCCTATCCGGTTGATGTGCCACCGACGGCCGTCATGACCATACGTGAATTGAAACCACTCGATCAGTCCATTCAGGCCGCCGGTGTGGACGCGATGATGGTCGACGATATCCGGTGGGGGCGCTGCGACATCAAAAGCGTGAATCTTTTGGCCAACGTGTTGGCCCGCCAACAGGCCAAGCAGGCCGGCAAATTTGAAACCATTCTCGTGAAAGATGGATTCGTCACCGAAGGCTCGGTGAGCAACGTCATGGTGGTCGGGGCTGGTACCTTGTACACAGCGCCGGAAGGGCCACGCATTCTGTCCGGGGTGACCAGGACTGTGGTGTTGGAGCTCGCGAGAAAAGAAGGGCTGTCGGTGCAGGAGCGCGCAGTCTCTACAGAAGAATTGTATCGGGCTGACGAGGTGTTCCTGACCGGGACCACGGTCGAAGTGCTGGCAGTGATTCGTGTGGATAGCCGCGTGATCGGGAATGGACGACCAGGACCGATCACGCAACGACTCGCTGCACGGTTCCTCAGCCGGGTGGGTTAGGCCTCTTGCTTTGGCGGGGGGTGCGTGCTATGGTGCGGCCTCTGTAAGTGGGCTCAGGCCCACTTTTTTGTTTGAGCACGTGAACGAACCAGTCAGAGAAACGGGGCTTAGGGTGTCGGTGAAGGGGTCCCGACCGGTCGTCGATCGTGTCAGCGACGTCGCCTCGCCCATCCTCTGGACGTTGGGGTTGGAATTAGTCGATGTGATTTGTGTAGGGCAGGGGCCACGTTCTGTCGTGCGGGTCTATATCGACAAGTCGGGCGGTGTGACGGTCGATGATTGCGAACGAGCCCATAAGGCGCTCGGTCCAGCCCTGGATGTTGCCGATCCGTTTCCGCATACCTATACGCTCGAGGTCTCCTCGCCGGGTCTCGATCGGCCCTTCAAACGGATTCAGGATTATCGCCGGGCAGTGGGGAAGCAGGTGAGCGTCAAGCTCCGGCAACCGATCGATGGACAGTGGCGCCTGATCGGCGCTCTGACGGAGGTGACGGAACAGGGCGTCTCGATCGCGACGAACGATCCGACGCGGACCCTTGCCCTGGAGTTTGCCACAATTGCCGAGGCGCGATTAGTCGTGAAAATTTAGGGCAATAATCACGGATTTACGGAGAGCGAGCCATGAATCGAGAATTGATTTCCGTCATCGATGAAATCGGGCGGCAGAAGGGCATCGACAAGAGTCGGGTGATCGGCGCGATCGAAGCGGCGCTGCAGACGGCGGCGAAGAAACGGTTCGGACAGGCGGAGAACATTCAAGTCGAGATCGATGCCAAGACCGGCGAGATCTCCGTCGTCTCGAAAAAGATCATCGTCGATTCGGTGACCAACCCCAAGGCCGAAATCTCGCTGAAGGAAGCGCGTCAATATGACAGCGAAGCGGAAGTCGGCGACGAGATCGGATCGTTGATCGACATGGACGAATTGGGGCGCATTGCGGCGCAAACCGCGAAGCAGGTCATCTTTCAAAAAGTACGCGAGGCCGAGTGGGAAGCGGTCCAGAAAGAATACTCGACGCGCCAGGGCGACTTGGTCAACGGCATCATCCTCGGCATGGAGCGGCGGAACTATCTCGTAGATCTCGGGAAGACCGAAGCGATCCTGCCGATCCAAGAACAGATTCCGCGGGAAACCTACCGCCGTGGCGACCGAGTGAAGGCCATGCTGCTGGAAGTGCGACGGACGCCGAAGGACGTCCAAGTCATTCTGACGCGCAGCCATCCGCAATTCGTCGCGAAACTCTTCGAGCTGGAAGTGCCAGAAGTCTTAGAGAAAATCGTCGAGATCAAGTCGGTCGTGCGGGAGCCGGGCGATCGGACGAAAATCGCCGTGACTTCGCGCGAGAAAGCCGTCGATCCAGTCGGCGCTTGTGTGGGCATTAAGGGCTCGCGCGTACAGGCTGTCGTTCGCGAATTACGTGGTGAAAAGATCGATATCATCACCCATACGAGCGACCCACGCGTATTCATCGCCGAAGCGCTGAATCCTGCGACGATAGAGAAGGTCGGGGTGGATGAGGAAAAGAAGTCGGCGCTGGTCGTAGTGGCGGATTCCCAGCTCTCGCTGGCCATCGGCAAGAACGGCCAGAACGTTCGATTGGCGGCGCGTTTGACCGGCTGGAAGATCGACATCATCAGCGCCACGGAATACGAAAAGGAAAAAGCCGAGCGGGACAAGGAAATCAAAGCGGCGTTGGCTGAAGAAGCCGAAGCGCAGCGGCAGCAAGAAGAAGCACGGCAACAGGCTGCGGCTGAAGAGTCGAACGCCGGGTAATTCTGTGGAGCAGGTGTCACACCCCTATGCGCGTCTATGAATTGGCCAAGAAGCTCGGGATGGAAAATCGTGATCTCATCCCGGAGTTGAAGCGAATAGGCATCGCCGTGGCCTCGCACAGCAGCGCGCTGGAAGAGGATGCCGTCCAAAAGATATTGGAGAAGCTCGGTCCGAAAGCGAAGGCGTCGGGGAAAACGTCGGAAGCCGACGCTACCTCGCGAGTTCACGCGGTCAAGGCGGCGTCGGTACAGGCCGTGGCACCAGCCGAAGAGGCCAAGTCCGATAAACGCCGTATCCTCATCAAGCGGAAGAAGGCGAACGAAACTTCCGCGGAAGAGTTCGGGTCTCACTCAAGCGCCGAATCCGCCTCAGAATCCGGTCTGACTCCTTCCACGCCAGCCCACCCTCACGGTGAGAGCCCGCTCGCCCCGCATCCGGAACTGACCGTGTTTCCCGAACCGTCGCACTCCGTTCAGCACGCGACGACGGCGGCTCCGACGCTCCAGCATACTGCTACCAAACCGGCTGCGATGCCGGGCCTCGATCCCCTGGCTGGCAAGAAAAAAGGCAGCTTGATCGAAGAGCTAGCCGAGGGTCAAAAAGACAAGCTGAAGAAAGCGAAGAAGCCTGGCCGACTGCGGGAAGAAGACGAGCTGCGGCTTCGCGAAGACGCCGCGCGGTGGCAGGATCTACGCGCCATTCCGGTCCAGCGGCGCGACGATCGCGCCAAACATGCTCACCACAGTACTCCGGCCGAGATCACCAAGCCGCGCAAGAAGAGCGTCAAACTCACGCCCGGCATGACGGTGAAAGAATTTGCCGAGCTGGTCGGACAGCGCCCTGCCGACATCGTTCGCAAGCTGATGGAGATGGGCCAGATGCTGACATTCAACCAGCCGATGAACGTCGATGCCGCTTCGATGATCGCGGAAGAAACCGGCGTGAAGCTGGATGTGTCGGTTGAGAAAGGCGGCGACGAGTTGCTTGAGGAAGTCGTTCAGACCGAGGGCGAGGGGCAGGACCAGATGGAATCGAGGCCGCCGGTGGTCACGATTATGGGCCATGTCGACCACGGCAAGACCTCCTTGCTGGATGCGATCAGAGAAACCAAGGTGGCGGAAGGCGAAGCGGGCGGCATCACGCAACACATCGGGGCCTACACCGTCACGGTGCGCGGGAAGCAGGTGACGTTTCTGGATACGCCGGGACATGAGGCGTTTACGGCGATGCGGGCCCGTGGCGCGAGGATCACCGATATCGTCGTTTTGGTCGTCGCGGCCGATGACGGCGTCATGCCGCAGACGGTTGAGGCGATTCGTCACGCCAAGGCCGCTGGGGTCCCTCTGATCGTCGCGATCAACAAGATCGATAAGCCCGGCGCCAATCCCGATCGTGTGAAGAACGCCCTGGCCGAACATGAATTGATTCCGGAAGCCTGGGGCGGCGAGACGATCATGGTCGAGGTCTCAGCCAAGCAAAAGACCGGTCTCGAGCAGTTGCTCGAAATGATCCTCTTGCAGGCCGAAGTATTGGAAATCAAGGCTGACCCTCATCGCTTGGCCAAGGGGACGGTTGTGGAGGCCAAGCTCGAGCGAGGGCGTGGCCCGGTCGCTACCGTGCTGGTGCAGAGCGGGACGTTGCGCGTCGGTGACGTATTCGTTGTCGGTTCCTGCAGCGGAAAAGTTCGGGCGTTGGTCAGTCACACGGGTGTGAAAGTTCAGGAGGCCGGACCTTCCATCCCAGTTGAAGTCAACGGCTTGCCGAACGTGCCTGCTGCGGGAGATGTCTTCCAGGTCGTGAAAGATGAACGGATCGCGCGCGAGATAGCCGAAGATCGGGCGCGCAAGCAGCGGGCGGCCGAGCTGGCCGGTGCCGGGAAAGTCTCGCTGGAGGATCTCTTCGCCAAAATTCAGGAAGGCTCCGTCAAGGAATTGGCCTTGGTCATCAAGGCCGACGTGCAGGGCTCGTCGGAAGCATTGGTGACCGGCTTGGAGAAAATGCCGACCGAGACGGTCAAGCTGCGCGTCATCCACAACGGCGTCGGCGGAATTACGGAATCGGATGTATTGCTGGCTGCGGCGTCGAACGCTATCATTATCGGATTCAACATCAGGCCGGAACCGAAAGCGGCGGCGTTGGCCGAGCAAGAAGGCGTCGACATCCGACTCTATACGATCATCTACGACGCCATGAACGACATCAAGGCGGCGATGGAAGGGTTGCTCGAGCCGACGCTGAAAGAGCGGACGCTGGGACGGGCGGAAGTGCGACAGGTCTTCACCGTCTCGAAGGCAGGAACGGTCGCCGGATCCTATGTGCTGGACGGGACTATTACGAGAGCCAGCGTCGGCGTACGCGTAATCCGGGACAACGTCGTGGTGTATCAAGGCAAACTGGCATCCTTGCGGCGTTTCAAAGACGACGTGCGTGAAGTGCAGCAGGGTTACGAGTGCGGCATCAGCATTGAGAACTTTAACGACATCAAGTCCGGGGACGTGATTGAGGCCTACGCGATCGACAAGATCGCCGGCAAACTCTGACACCGTGGGTATGATCATCGGACTCTGTACGGTGGAACTCTTCGTTCCGGAGAGTCAGTCGTTGAAGGACAAGCGGCAGGTATTGCTGAGTCTGAAAGACCGGTTGCGCGAAAAATTTAATCTTTCCGTGGCTGAAGTGGACGGGCAGGACTTGTGGCAAAAAGCCGTGCTGGGTCTGGCTTGTGTGACGAACGAAAGACGCCATGTGAACCAGGTGTTGGATCA
>JBKJWE010000318.1:0-3065 GCA_046717045.1 Nitrospiraceae bacterium
GAATACTCCGCTCACACAGGAGGACGTGGCGTTTATTGAGCCAGGACAGACTACGTTAGCCGACGTGATCGCCAAATTGGGAGCGCCCGATTCCATTACCGATTCTGACACAGGAATCGTCGCGACATACCGTTTCCTCGACATGAAGTATTCGCGTATTAATTTCGGCTGGTTGTTGAAGCCTTGGTCGCCCGTGGACATAGATCTGGTCATCTCGCGTACCGGTTTCGGCACAGACGCGTTTGAACTGCTCTGCGACGCCAGCTGGGTCGTCACGCACCAGGGATTTCTCCGGCATCGCTCAGGCCCTCGCTTTAATCCTTATCCTTTCTGATCATCCTTCCTACCAATTGCTGCCTCTCGCTTGTCCCGCTATAATCATCCTCGATGGCTCCTTCCCCTTCCGATCCCCAGAGCACGACAGAGCAACAGCGGTCTTTTTCGTATATTCCCGCCGATCGCGACACCGCCTTCCTCCAGCGCGAAGAACTTCGCTCGCTCCGGCTTAGTTTGGAGTTACTCAAGCCTGAACTGATCCAGCGCGAACAGGGCATCAAATCAACCATCGTCGTCTTCGGTAGCGCGCGGTTGCAGGAGTCGGCGGCTGCCCGAGAGGCTCTGCGCTCGGCAGAGGCCGAGGCGTCCCGCGCGCCGAACGATCGGACGCACCACCAGCGTGTCGCCATCGCTCACCGCCAACTCGATCTCTCAAAATACTATGACGTGGCTCGTGAGTTCGCGCGTCTCGTGTCCAGCTCCTGTCAGGTGGACGGCGACTGCGACTATGTCGTCGTCACCGGGGGCGGACCGGGGATCATGGAAGCGGCGAATCGCGGCGCGGCAGACGTCAATGCGAAGTCTATCGGCTTGAATATCACGCTCCCACACGAGCAACATCCCAATCGGTACATTACGCCGGAGCTCTGTTTCCAGTTTCGCTATTTCGCGTTGAGGAAGATGCACTTTCTCATTCGAGCGAAGGCCCTCGTCGCCTTCCCGGGGGGATTCGGCACGCTGGACGAACTCTTTGAAACGCTCACCCTCCTCCAAACCGGCAAGATAGAAAACCTCGTCATTGTGTTGGTCGGACGCGCCTTTTGGGACAAGTTGATCAATTGGCAAACCCTTGTCGACAATGGACTCATCGCGCAGGACGATCTCCGACTGTTCCACTATGCGGAAACGGCTCAAGAAGCCTGGGAGACGATCACGCGCCACCACGGAGTCCGAGGACGATGAATCTCTCTTTTCATGGCGCGGCCCGATCCGTCACCGGTAGTCGGCACCTGCTCGAGATGCCTGGCATCAACCTCCTCCTGGATTGCGGCCTGTTTCAAGGCCGACGGGAGGAAGCGGCGCGGCAGAACCGTGACCTCGGCTTCGATCCGAAATCGCTCGGCGCCGTGTTACTCTCGCATGCTCATATCGACCATTCCGGCGTCTTGCCCATCCTCCCCAAACATGGATTCTCCGGAAAAGTCTACACGACACGAGCGACGGCCGATCTGGCGGCGGTCATGCTGGAAGACTCCGCGCGGGTACAGGAGAGCGATTGCCGTTACGTCAATAAGAAGGAGCGACGACGCGGGAACGCCTGCGTCCAGCCTTTCTACGACACCGGAGACGTCAAGAAGATCCTGCGCCGATTCGACGGCGTGCGCTATGGAGACACCCTCAAGATCGCGCCTCGCATCACGGCCTCCTTTCACGACGCCGGCCACATTCTGGGATCCGCGGCCATTCGGATTAAATACACCGCCCGAGGCAACACCACGACGGTGTTGTTCAGCGGCGACCTGGGCAGATCGCACATGCCGATTCTCCGAGACCCGGAACCACCTGCGCCCTGCGACATTTTAATCCTCGAATCTACCTATGGAGACCGGCTGCACGAACAAGCCGGCGAGGAAATGAAGAAGAAGGCACAAAACTTGATCGTCCACGCGAGAACCCATAACAGCAAGATCATCGTCCCGGCCTTTGCCGTCGGTCGCACACAGGAACTGGTCATGCGGATCAAGGAACTCGTCGGTGAAGGACGAATCGATCCCATTCCTATCTATATCGATTCACCGCTGGCCAGCAAAGCCACGGAGATTTTCCGCCGCCATCCGGAATGCTACGACGACGACACGTACCGCACATTTTCCGCCGCTAGCGATCTCTTCGCCTCCCGGTATATTCATTTTGTCTCATCGCTCGATGACAGCAAGCGCCTCAATACAATGAAGGGGCCCTGTGTCATCATCTCCTCTTCCGGCATGTGCGAAGGCGGCCGAATCATCCATCATCTCAAGCATGCGATTCAGGATGAAGCGAACGTGATCGTCTTTGTGGGTTTTCAAGCCGAACATACGCTCGGCCGCAAGCTGGTCGAAGGGTGGGACGTGGTGCCGATCTTCGGCGTCCCGACGCCTCGACGGGCCCAGATCGTCAAGTTCAACGGCCTTTCCGCCCATGCGGATCGCAACGATCTGCTGGCCTATGTGCGGGCCATCACGCCAGCACCCAGCAAAGTGTTTATTGTGCATGGAGAAGAAAAACAGGCTCTGTCGCTCGGAGCGGCCTTGCAGGCCGAACATCCAGCGACGAACATTGTGGTCCCTCACATCCGGTCGTCTCATGTCATCTAGCAAACGCGCCACACTGGGCCTCTTGTGCGTGATCGTGAGTCTGCACGTAGCGTGCGTATCGGCCCCTGCTCTCCAATCGGAAGAACCTCGACAACGGGCCCGCGCGCTTGGCATTACTATCGGCACATATCCACCAGGCCCCTTGAACGCGATCACCGACGTGGCCGGCGTCACCGTCGGTCATACGACCGTGATCGCCGGTGAGGGTCCGCTGAAGCCCGGCGAAGGCCCAGCCCGCACAGGCGTGACCGTCGTGATTCCTCGCAAAGACGTGTGGCATAAGAAAGTGCCGGCTGGCTCATTCGTCCTCAACGGAACCGGCGAGATGACCGGCTTGGCCTGGATCGCAGAATCTGGATTCCTTGAGTATCCGATCGCCCTCACGAACACGCTGAACGTACCGCGAGTCGCCAACGGCGTGATGAACTGGAT
>JBKJWE010000319.1:0-2628 GCA_046717045.1 Nitrospiraceae bacterium
GTGCATACCCTTTGAGTTCGCACGTGGGTAATTCGCAAACCATATTTTCCCCCATCCGCAACCAGGACCTGTATCGGAGGTCCCGGTCGTCGCGGCTGACGCAAGGCCCACCTGCGCAACCACAAACACCATAGCGATCGAGAACAAAAGCACCTTTTTCAACATAGCGCCCTCCTTAATGAGATTAATCATCACTGCCATCCTAGCTGCAGCGGGCTAAGTATACTCTAGTAGAACGAACAAGTAGAAGGGAAAATTTTCTACCTCTCACGCGAAGAGGCGGTAAGGGCTTGGTGGAGCGCCATGCCCTCCCGAATGGATTGAAACCATTCAAGCAGGGACTGTGCTCCTGCTCCCCCGAACGTTCGATACTCCCGTTGAGCCATGGCAAAAAACTCCGCATGAGACCTAAGCGGCACCCCCATCAACGTGGCAAGGGATGTCAGGTGGTCGCCCTGACCTTGCGCGCTGTCTTGAGTCAGATCGTCGTAGTTAGCCACAACATACGCATCTACCTTGTGATCGGCCCAGAGCAAACCGTCGTTCGAACAACCTGACGTGCCACTGCTGATTGCGAAGGTTTGGAATCCCGTGACATTGGTGGTCGCCATAAGCACCTGGGGCAGAATGTTCTTTTGGTTCATGGAATCCGACCAAAGTTTCTTCCCCAAGCCACAGCCTGGACCGGTGTCCGGATTCGGAATGGCCAGCGCCACATTTGATTGGAGACAGAGTATCGCTACTGCCAAGCCGATACGTTGATGTTGCACGATTGCCTCCTGCTTCGTTGATTCGTCTTGTCTGCTGCCCCACTCTTCTAGACGATGTGCCCCTCTTCCGTAAATTTTTGGAGGCCATCGATCGCCCCATTCGCGTCACGAGATATGCGTTGCGTGTTTGTTCAACCGTATACTGCTCACTTTATCGCCTAATCGAATAAGTCGCGGCAAGACTTTTTTCGTCGAGATGGTCAACAGGCCGATCCCACGTGGCAAGGTAAACCGTTTCGGCCCCGCCGATCCCGGGTTGATCAGCAATGTCTTACCGTACCATTCGACTTTCGGCTGATGGGTATGGCCAAAAATGCAAATGTCCGGTCGTTCCCGTGTTAAAAAGGCTCGGCCTTCCTTCGTGAGTTTCCCGCCTTCGTAGATAATATGTCTGATGGCGATCCGACGGCCGGCCAACTCGATGACGGTCTCCGATGGAAACCCGCTTCCCTCATAGCCGTCGACATTGCCGGACACCGCGGTCACTGGAGCGATCTGCTCCAACTGTTCGATCACCGCTCGGTCGCCGATGTCTCCGGCGTGGATGATGTGACGGACTCCCTTCAAGTGTTTCTGAATCGCCGGATCGGACAGTCCGTGCGTATCGGCGATCACGCCAATGCGCGTAGCCTTGCTCGTCTTCACGGTGTCGCCACCGCTTGAACCCCGAGGGACTCCTGAATCCGCTTCCAATCGAACGTGAACGGTTCTGAGGTTTTTTGGGGAAGCGCAGCCAGCTCGGCCTTGAGTCGTTCGGCGCGCCCCTGGCTCATTGGATGCGTGGAAAGCCATTCCATGCGCCCCTCGTCTTTTTCCGTGAGCCGCTCGAAGAAACGGATCATCCCAGCGGGATCGATCTGTGCGTGATGGAGTAGACGCAGGCCGGTGAGGTCGGCCTCGGTCTCCTGCGCACGACCGAACTTGAGTGTGAACAATTCCAGGCCGACTTGTTTCATCAGGCCAGCCAAGCCCTGAGGATCACCGACCAGGATGGTCAGAACCGCCATCAAGCCGAGGTTTTTCACGACGCGATCCATGCCATGGCGCTGCAGCACATGGTTTAGCTCGTGGCTGAGCACCCCAGCCACTTCCTCGCCGTTCCCGGCCTTCTTCATTAAGCCGGTGAACAGGACGATGTAGCCGCCCGGCAGTGCGAAAGCATTCACGATATCGCTCTTTACCACCGTGATTTCAAACTTGTAAGGGTTCTGGACAATCTGGCTCGTCAGCCGTTGGGTCATTTCGTTCACGGCGCTGACGGCCGGCCCTTCCTTCACGATGTCTTGATGGGACAGAAAATCCCGATAGGCCGATTCACCGAGCTTCTGTTCCCACTCGAGAGGAATGCGGCTTACGGCAAGTTTGACAAGCCAATCAGAGCCTAACCATAGGAACAGCGCAATAGCGACCAACGACCCGACCGCGAATCCCCACATGCGGCTTCGATGCGTGCGGGCCTCTCGAACCTTGGTCGCCACCGCCTCGAAATGGTGGGTCAGTTCAGGTGACGCGGCCTGTCGAAATGCGCTGATGAGAGCGGGATCCTTTAGGTAGAGCGTCTTTGCCGATGGCTCCTCTCCCCATTTCACCACGAGTTGGTCATGATCCAAGCCGCCAGCGGATACGGTCAGAGACCCGAACGGAACCGTAGTCCCGTCTATCGCGGGCAAGGGCGGTTCGAAATGAAGCACGAGTCCCGCGGTCGCAACCTCGACGTGGCATGGCGCTCCGGTCGCGGGGAATTCGGCGGCAAAACAAAGCGCGTTCGGCATACTGCTCATGTCGGGCTAACCCTCGGCTGCTCAAAATGGCTGCCAACAAGGCCGCAGGCGAGAACAGACCGGAGGCGTACCCTCTT
>JBKJWE010000320.1:0-5026 GCA_046717045.1 Nitrospiraceae bacterium
AATAGGATGGGATTGGGGAAAACGGTTGCTCGCTGGATCACTGGTGGATGGTTACTACCGCTGGAAGCGCTTCCTCCGACAGAAGCGCCTGACGGACCGGATTCTGAAGTACATCCGATCAGAAGTATCAAGGGAAGGAGGCCGGCCTGTAGCGACAAGCGAACCCAGTGCAGGACCTGGGGCTTGTCGCCCCAGACCCCGAACCGACTCAGGAAATTCGCGGTATGGTCTATCGACTGAGCCACGAGATAATGCGACTTCTTGGGTCGAGACTGCCGCCGTTGCCACCACCGCCGGCCGTGTTGGTTTCGTTGCACAACAATGCGCCGGTGCTGGTGTTGTTACACGTCTTGTACGCCGAACCTCCATCTGATTGACTTCCGACGTGTGTCACACCACCGAAGGCCAACCCTTCTCCGAGCGACATCTTGCCGCTGACATTCGTGACCCCACCGGCACCAGCGGATGTCCCAATAATGGACTCGGTATAGGCTGATCCTGTCTTGTAATACAGCGCATAGAGATAACTCGTTCCTGAGGAGGCGCAGATATCGTTTGTCGGAATGAACGTCGGGAAGAATACGATCCCGCCGAAGACCACTGGACTGGACAGGACTCGCTCTCCGTTCGCTGCTCCGCTCTGCGGCAAGGACGTGAACCATCCGTCCTTGCTTTGGATCAAGGCAATCAAGGTGGTAAAAGATGTGGCCCCAGTCACTCCCGTGACTTGGTTGGTGCCGGCGGCCTGTCCACAGTTTCCTTGCCCGATCACGCAAACGGTCGCGGTTGATACATCCAGCAGATCGTTCTCATGACAGCTCGTGCTTGACGTCTGTGTACACAAGAGATTGATCACCGAATCTTTCAAGCCGAAGAAGTGTTGTGGGGTAGTGTCCGTCTTGTCTGACGCACTGTAATATCGTCCTGTTCCGGCGAACACCCACACCTTTGCTGCATCATCGATGGCAACACCTGGCGCAGTCGCGACCGGCCCCAGTTCGAGTGTGGGGGCTGCACAGGGACTAGGCGAGCATGACCCGGTGAACGAATCTAGGATCTCTGTTGGGATCCGAGTAGCACCGGACGCAATCCCCCATTGCGACGCGCTGGTCTGCCCTCCATAAGGCGACGTCGATCCCATGGTGAGACGGTATAGCTTGCCCCTCCATGGCAAACTCCCGTCGTGAATGACGCGCCCGAAGTACACCGCGTCCGTCCGATAGTCGAGATCTCGATCGAAGGAGGCAATATCGCCGATGAAAGAATTAAAGCTACCGGCATTGAAGCTCTGTACGAGGCTATTCGCGGCTCCGGGGCCGGTGGCGAGATTGACAGCATAGACTTTGGCGCTTTGCGCCACGCTGCCGTTGTACCCGGTCGGACCGGACCCTACGACCATGTACCACTTCGCATTGGTGTTGCTGACTCGATTGTCGGCCGTGGGATTCACACGCACGACCTTGGGAACGCTCGTGGTCAGCCCGAGCGCTGGAGCGGCAAATGACCACAGCAGTTTGGGCGCGACTTCAGGGTTGGTGATATCAAGGACGAAGTACGCGCTATAGAAATCCCGAGGTGTTCCGCTGATGTTCACTGTCATCTTGGGCGCGCCGGTTCCCGCCGTACAGGCATTGCAGCTGCCACCCATGCGAAAACCGCCGATCAAGATCGTGCCCCACCCGTTGGGGTGATCGGTGTCCGGCGTGAAGATACGGACATCCGCGACCGTCGGTTGCAAATCCACGTAGTACACGTGCTGGTAGTCGGCCCTGGTCAGCCATTGCAGTTGCGGAAGAAGCTGATAGGGGATGAAGCCCCAGAGTTCGTCTCCGATCTGGGGACCCGCACTGTTATCGGTCGGCGTTCTCGTAAACCATCCATGTTCGATCACCGGGCTGGCCGTAGTCCCTGTGGCAGGATCATCTCCGGGATGGTAGTACCCGCCGTTGAAGGCATGCAGCATCCCGTCATTGGCGCCCGCATAGACAACTTGCCGGCGATTGAAGTATTTCACCAGATAGGCCTGGTAGCTGAGGTCCCCGAATACTCCATCGAACCGATCTGTCGGAGACGCGACCACGATCGGTGTGGAGTGAATGAGGTCGCCTAACTTCCAGGTCTTGAGTGTCCCGCTCCCGGCCGGGACTTGAAGACGTCGATCCCGCAGGCCCGCTTGATCAGCACAGACCGAGGGTTCACAGCCGCGGATGAAGTTGATGATGGCGTCGGCGGTGAAGGGCGCGGCCCCGGCTCGCAGGTAGGGACTGAGAGTCGCCGAATTGGCCGTTGTAAAGGCCATCTCTTCTCCGGCGTCGACGACCCCATCGTTGTCCGTATCCACCCAGGTAAGGAGGGTTCTCGTACTGGCATCTTTCAAGGCCAGTTGCTTCCCCGCCTCCCAAACCGGTTTGATCGAACTGAGTTGTTGATCGCAGGGCACGCAGTCCAAGTTGTTAATGACTCCGTTACTGTCCTTATCGTCCGGAAGCCCGTCTCCGTTGAGGTCATCGTAATAATCGACCTTGACGAGCTTGTTGACGGTGTCGTATCGACTCACCAGGATCTTGTCTAGCTTGTAGTTGAGCGCCTTATTTTGGTCCGAATCCTCCCGCACATTCCCGAACGTGTCGATGAACAGACTCTGCGTGTATCCGGTCCAGGTGATATCGGCGAGCGTGGAATTCTCGATCGTGCTGGGATAAAAATAGGATTGATAGAGTGCGCCTTCACCGGTCGTAGAGGTGGCGAGCACGGAGACCGACGACCCGGCCGCGCTCTTTCTGAGAATGCTCGCGATCGTGGCGAGCATCTTGTCCTGTAAATCGTCCACGTTCGACGATTCGAAGTACGCGTCGGGAATGCCATCCGGTGTGGCCACGCCCGTATAGTTGTTTTCTTTGTCCCACTCGTTGGTCTGAGGAATGCCGTCGTTGTTACTGTCCTCGAAGGCCCCCAACTTCGCCGTTTGCGACAGAATCCCTCGTCCATTGACGTTGCCGAACGCGAAAAACGTATAGACGGAAACATTCTGGGTGCCCGGTAGGCAATGGCCTGTCACGTTAAGGACGGCGATCGTGCCATCGGCTGTGCCACTACAGGGGCGCAAGTCATTGGTATGGGCCCAGTAGGCGACGGAATCCAGATAGCCGCTGCCGCTGCTAGCATAATCGGTCTTGTGTTCGCCGAGCAATTCGTTAAACGGTGTGGCTGTATTGTCGTTGCAGGTCCCGTTGATGGGACGCGGAGGGGCCGCGCTATCGCTCCCCACGCAATGGATACCATGATGCGCATGACCATAGTCCTGCAGGGCCGCGGGAATACCCAGGTCCTGTGTCGGTTCTCCGTCGGTAAAGACGATCACGATAGTCTTGCAGCAGGTCACTTGTTGCGAGGTCGATGCCCAGGCCGGCGTGTGATTGCTGCCGAAGAAGAATGGGTCCCGGCCACAGGCGTTGGAGATATACCCAGCGGGACAGGTTTCGCTTCCCGACAGCGAGCTCACCTCAGCCGTGCCAATCGAGCCGACCCCATTGGTCGCAAAATTCACTCCGCCGGAACCCGAGTACGCGATCGGGTACACATATTGAGTCGGATAGTAATTGGAATTGAGTTGGGCGATATAGCGCACGGCGTCGTAGAGACTCTCCGCGAGAGGGGTCCATGTGGCCGGGGTTGACTCGTCGACCGAATCGATCATCGCCGCCGTGTTGGTATTGAACGTTTCGACCGAGGTCCCACTAAAATTGATGGATTGCCTGGACCCAACAGGGGTTAAGACCCTTATCCCGTCGTTTGACGCCGAGCCATTGAACACAGCCAGACCGAATCGAGCCTTCGCGCCGACCTGCTGAACCACGCCGGTCGGCTCACTGTACATCGCAAAGGCGAGTTCGTTCAGCTCCGTTTCGACAAAGCCCCCGGCGTCGGGGCAACCTCCTGTGTTATCGTCGTCGATACACATGTCTCCGTTGGCCTCATACTGCACGAAGATATTCGCAGGATTCCCCGCATGAACGGCAGTCGGGATCCGTCCGACATAGGTCAGATTGCCTGCGCCTCCACTGTAGGGAATCCCCGGCGTGGTCTCATCGCCAGTCCCTAGATTCTGCGCCTTAACCGTCGGCAGGGAAGGCGTGCCGGAGGGTTTGCACGTCCCGTCGGGATTGCGGACGGGAGACGCGGTGGGATGCCAACAGTCACCACCGGTCATCGCCTTTTTTACCGCGTCGAAGCGCCGGAAAGTGGCCCAGTTCACGAAGTTGCCATCCCATTGGGTGCCGGGACACACGGTGTTGAGTGCCGCCTTCGCCGTGCCGTTCTCGAATCGATTGTCGGTCGCATCCCACACGTAGCAGCGCAGCGGGTCGGCGAATCCGCTGTACCTGGTCGTCGCGTTAAACGTCGTCACGGTCGAGGTCGCTCCGCCCGGTAGGATCCCGCAGCTGGTGGACTCACAGGCCCGGTTGCTCATACTGCCCGAGTTGTCCATGAGGATGAGAATGTTCGGCGTCACCACGTTGGAGACGAACTGGGGTTGGGCCGTATAGTCGGCATTGGACTGAGCAAAGCTGTGGCCGGAGACGGCACACAGCCCCATGAGAGTCATCAACAGGCTCGCACGTTTCGAAAAATTTCGGCGATTCATAGCAAGTCCCTCCTCATTCCTAACCGACGCAAGAAAATACGCGTGCCGCTGCTACTGCGGATTCGTGACGATCATGGCCTCGATCTGCCCGGCTTTCAGGAGATACTTCACCAGCCCATTGGGGCGAATACCTTCCATCGACAGCACCTGGCCTTCATGATCGACGATGTGGGCCTGCTGCGCGACTCGGAAGGTCGAACCGTTGATCTGGATATCGTCTTCCCCGACCGCCGTGATCGTTCCACTCTTCATCTGCGCCACCACTGCGGCCGGCGGCATATCCGCCAGACCGATCTGCGCCAGACCTCCGGATCCGCACAACGCGAACACCACAGCGAATGTCATTCTGTGTTTCATCATCATTCGCCCCCTATATAATCT
>JBKJWE010000321.1:0-5228 GCA_046717045.1 Nitrospiraceae bacterium
GTGGTGGATAGTCCGGATATTGCCCAGGCCTACTCGGAGTATGTCAAGGAAGATTCGGAACTGCATTATGCGAGGCGCGCATTCGACCTTGCAAAGGATCTCTTCGAAGATAAGGCCCTCCCGTTAAAGGATTTGAAACAAGCCGAAAATGAATTGACAAAAGCCCGCGCCGAGTTTCGTCGGGCAAAGGAACGGCTCCTTTCATTGCGGGTGCCGGCAGAGGAGTTGAATAAACCGCTCGATAAACAGCAGATCACCTCCCGCTTCGAGATGAAGAGCCCGCTGACGGGCATTGTCGTCGAACGGAATGTCACTCCGGGACAATCGGTTGGAGGCGACTCCGGCCAGGTGCTTTTTACGGTTGCCGACCTGGACATGCTGCAGGTGGTGGCGGATGTCTATGAACGAGACCTGGCGCTCGTGAGAGAAGGGCAATTTGCGAAGGTCAGTGTGGAGGCCTACCCCGACGTGGCCTTTCCCGCCACCGTCGCTTCTATCGGAGACGTGGTGGATCCCACCTCCAGGACGATCAAGCTCAGGGCCTGGGTAAAAAACGACGATCATAAGCTGAAGCCTGAGATGTTTGCCCGTCTGCACTTGCAAGTCGGAGAATCAATGTCCCTGTTGTCGATTCCACGAGAGGCGGTGTTGGAGGTGGATGGCAAGCAGTTTGTCTTTATCGTCGAAGGCGAGAACACCTACGTGAAGAGGGAAGTGAAGGTGTCCCCTCTCTCGCCTGATCAGATGCGTGTGTTGGAAGGATTATCCTCCGGCCAGCGTATCGTGACGAAAGGGGCCGTGTTGATCAAGGGACAGGAAGTCAAAGGCTGATGGGGCACATCGGTAGGTCTCTCCTCGCCGTGCACGCGTGAATCAACCCTCATGATCGCTCGATTCGTCGAATTTTCTCTCATCCAGCGGGTACTCCTCTGCATTCTGGGGCTTGTCTTGCTTTTCGGAGGGCTCTACTCCTTCCAGTTTCTCGATATCGTCGCCTACCCGGATCCTTCGCCGCCGATGGTCGAACTGGTCACCCAGTACCCCGGATGGTCGGCAGAAGAAATCGAACGGCAAATCACCATCCCGATCGAGGTGGCGTTGAACGGTATGCCGGGGTTAACTGACATCCTGTCGCTCTCGATCTTTGGCCTCAGCGACATCAAGATCTATTTCGACTTCGGTACGGACATCTTCCGCGATCGGCAAGAGGTGTTGAATCGTCTGACGTCGGTTCAGTTACCACAGGGCGCTGCACCGACGTTGTCGCCCTGGTGGGCGATTGCGGAGATCTATCGATACGAGTTGGAGGGGGCATCGCCCACCTCGCTGACCGACTTGAAAACGATTCAGGATTGGCAGGTGAGACGGGAGTTCCGGCGGATACCTGGGGTCATTGATGTCACGGCGTTCGGCGGGACGACGAAAGAATACCATGTCGATATCGATCCAGGCCGGTTGATCAGCTACGGCGTGAGTCTCTCCCAAGTGATGACGGCCTTGACCAACAGTAATGCCAACGTCGGCGGAAACTATCTGACGGTCGGCGCGCAAAGCTATAACATCCGCGGACTCGGTCTGATCAACGGATTGCAAGACATTGAAAATGTCATGGTGGCCGAAAAAGACGGTACGCCGATCTTTGTGAAAACACTGGGCCGGGTGAGTGAAGGGTATCGGGTGCGTCTCGGAAAAGTCGGGATCGACGACCGCGACGATGTGGTGGAAGGCGTTGTCCTGCTTCAGCGTGGGTACAAGGCCCTGCCGGTCTTGGATCGGGTGCGGGAGAAAGTCGAGGAATTGAATAATTGGAAATTGCCGGCGGGAGTGAAGGTCAGGACCTTCTACGATCGAACCAACCTTATCCATACAACCGTCGAGACTGTCACCGATATTCTCATCAGCGGCATGGTCTTAGTGTTTGTGATCTTGTTCATCTTTCTGGGGCATTTTCGGGCGGCGATGATTGTCGCGCTCACCATCCCGCTCTCGCTGCTCTTTACCTTTACGATGATGGTCCTGATCGGGCAATCCGCCAACCTGATTTCGCTGGGCTCGATCGATTTCGGCATCATCGTGGATGCCACCTTGATTATGGTGGAGAGCATTTTCTTCCACCTGGCGCATCATCGTGGGCCAGGCCTGACCGTTCATCAGCAAATTGTCCGTGCGGCCAGACAGGTCGGACAGCCTATTTTCTATTCAACCACGATCATCGTCGTGGCGTTTATTCCCTTGTTTACGATGACCGGGGTGCCGGGGAAGATTTTTGCGCCGATGTCTATCACGTATGGATTCGCCTTGCTCGGCGCCCTGTTGATGGCTTTCACATTGGCGCCGGTACTCTGTTCCTATCTGCTGACTGGGCCGATCCGTGAAGAAGATACCGCTGTGGTTCGACCAATCAGGCGAATCTATCAAGTGGTGTTGAGATGGGCCCTGGGCCAGCGTCGGGCGGTCCTGCTGTTCGCGTGCGGTCTGTTGGTAGTGACCGGCGCGGCGCTCCAGTTTCTTGGGGGGGAGTTCATGCCGGCGTTGGAGGAGGGTAATTTGTGGGTGCGTGCTACGATGCCGGTCGATATTTCGTTCGATCAAGCTGCCAAATTGACCAGCGAGATTCGGGCCATGTTCCGTGAATCCCCGGAAGTGACGACGATTGTGTCACAACTGGGTCGCCCCGATGACGGAACAGATCCGACGAGTTTTTTCAACGCCGAATTCCTAGCCAATTTGAAGCCGCAGCAAGAGTGGCGAAGCGGCCTGTCGAAAGAAATGTTGATTGGCGAGATCGAAGGGCGACTGAAAGATATTCCAGGGGTGATCTTCAATTTCTCGCAGGTCATTCAGGACAACGTGGAGGAGGCCATGTCCGGCGTCAAGGGCGAGAATTCCATCAAGCTGTTCGGGACGGACTTGAAGACGATGGAAGCGAAGGCCGTCGAAATCGAGCAGGTGATGAAGCAGGTGCCTGGAGTCAAGGACCTGGGTATCTTTCGATTGGTCGGCCAGCCAAACCTGTTGATCAAGGTGGATCGTGAAGCCAGCGCGCGCTATGGGTTGCACGTATCAGACGTTAATGCCGTCGTGCAGGCCGCCGTGGGCGGTCAGGCCGTGACGCAGGTCTATGAAGGGGAACGCTTATTTGATCTGGTGGTCCGCTTTCTTCCCGAGTTTCGCCAGGACGTCGAAGCGATTGGCAATATCTTGGTCAGCACGCCGGATGGAACTCGTGTGCCGTTGAAACAAGTGGCGACGATTACGACGCAAACCGGCGCCTTCATTATCTATCGGGAGAATAATGCACGGTACATTCCCATCAAGTTCAGCGTACGGGATCGCGATCTTGAGAGCACGGTCAAGGAAGCGCAACAGAAGCTGATCAAGACGGTCAAACTTCCTGAGCGTTATCGCATGGAATGGGCGGGGCAGTACGACCAGCTGAAAGACGAACAGAAACGGCTGATCAAGATCGTGCCGGTGAGCCTGGTGATCATTCTCTTCCTCCTCTACACGACGTTTAATTCGTTGAAGAATGCCCTGCTGGTATTGGCAACAGTTCCCTTTGCGTTGCTGGGCGGTGTGCTGGCGTTGGTGATCACCCACACCCATTTCAGTATTTCGGCAGCGGTGGGTGTCATTTCGACTTTAGGCGTGGCGATCTTGGGAGGCGTACTGCTCATCGGGCGGATCGAGGACTTCAGACAGACCGGCCTCACCTTGCGTGAGGCGGTCGTGAAAGGGGCCGATGTGCAGATGAGGCCGATTCTCATGGCCACGCTCGGCGCGGCGATCGGTCTGTTGCCTGCCGCCATGGCCACAGGGATTGGATCGCAAGCGCAAAAGCCATTGGCTCGAGTGGTGGTCGGAGGGATGCTCACGGCCGCCATCTTGATTTTGGTGGTCCTCCCGGTGTTGTATGAAATGGTCCATCGCTGGAGCCCGAACGGGCCACAAACGGAACCTATCGAAAGGGGATAACCGGTGCAAGAAAGTCTGTCATATCCCAGCACGATTGCAGGACTCGCGATCGCGATGCTTCTCGCCCAGCCTGTCGGGGCCGGGCCTAGGGACACGTTTGGAGCCCTGCCTGTGCAGATGCCCTACGAGCCGCCTCCGAAGGGCCAGGATGCACCGGATGTGTCCGTTCCTCAGAATACCAAGCCGCTCAGCCCGGATGAGATTCAGCGCGCTGAATCGCTCTTGCCGCTTCTCGAAGGTAAACAAGAGTTTTGGGCGATGGGTGAGTTCGTTCACCTGGGCGAGTCGAGTGTTCAAGTGTTGGTGAAGGCCCTCACGATGCCGGGGCCGCGGATTCGGTATAACGCGATTGAGACGATTTCGATGTTGAAGGCCGCCTCGGCGGTGCCGGCTTTAGTCATGGCAGCCAAGGAGCCGAATGAAATTCCCCGTGTCCGTGAACATGCGTTGCGCGTCGCCATTCGGCTCGATCCGAGCAAAGCGCCGGAGGCGATACAGGCGATGGCGAAAGATTCCAACTCGTCGGTACGAAGAGCGGCGGCGTTCGAGGCTCGTTATGTGAGGGAGAAGGCTGTGGTGCCGATCTTGATCGACATGATTGCCGATGAGGAACGATTCGTCGGGCTGTCGGCGGTTCAATCACTCTGGATTCTGACACGACACGAAACAGAATTTCACGACTGGGATACGTCGAGCAAGCAGGACCGGCAAGAGTGGACAGCTGAATGGCTCGACTGGTGGAATGGGCAGAAAGATGGCTTCGACATGCCCGATCCCAAGAAACCGGCGAAGGGGCGTTCATAGAGGCGGTGGGTGCCTTGCGGCTCTGAAAAACGCTGTGCTAATGTTCATTGAGTTTTCTTCCGGGTGACGTGAGCGAGGGAATTGTACGAGGGTTTCTCGATGGCGGTGCTTCAGATCGCAAAGCTAGGTAATCCGATCCTGCGACAGCGGGCTGCGCCACTCGGCCCGCGTGAGATTCGTAGCAAGGACATTCAGCAGTTGATCGACGACATGCTCGAGCCGATGCGGGAGGAACCGGGAATCGGTTTGGCGGCGCCGCAGGTCTCACGGTTGATTCAGCTGATGGTCATGGAATGCGAAGGCGAGGGTGGCTTTCCGACGACTGTCCTCGTCAATCCCTCGATCGTCTATTACGGCCCGGAGCAGGTGGAGAATTGGGAAGGCTGCCTCAGCGTCGATGGCCTCAGGGGAAAAGTGGCGCGTCCCTCGTCGATCAGGGTCACCGCGGT
>JBKJWE010000322.1:0-3439 GCA_046717045.1 Nitrospiraceae bacterium
CGGATGCTTCGCCAAGATTCATCAGCTTCCGGCACAGCCGGAGAATGCCGAGGCGCTGTTCGCACCGCTGCCGGAGCAGGACCTGTTGGTCGGGCTGGCTGTGTCCGGCGGTGGAAGCCGGGCTGCAACCTTCGCCGCCGGCGCGCTGGAAGCCCTGGCGGAGACTGTCGTGCAACAAGGCCGGACCACACGGAGCGTGCTCGAGACTGTCAGCTACATGTCCAGCGTATCCGGCGGCAGCTTGGCCACAGCCTATTATGTGGCCAAGAAGCCGCCCAAGTCTGAACAGGTTCTGGGGGAACAGGGGCTGTCTCCCCGTTACCGAGAATTCTTCTCCGCCTACAAAACCGCCATGCAGACGAATTTTCAGCGGCGCGCGGTCTTCCGGCAACTGGCGTATTTCCGCGCGCTGAATCCCACCAAACTGGCCTATTCTCTTTCCGAAGTGTGGGACGATCAGTTCCTCGACGAGATGACCTTTGCCCAACTCTATGAGCGGGAACAACGCGGCGACAGTCCGCGCGTCATCTTGAACGGCACCATCTACAACTCCGGACGGCGCTTTGCATTCACCACCTTGCCGGCTGCCGATTTCGACTACGACTTCATCGAGCTGCTGATGAAGGAGCTGAAGAAGCCGAATCGCCCGGTGCCGGTGACACCGGAGGGGATGGCCATCATCCAGAAGGGGCTCGAAAAAGCCAGCCGGCAATTCCTCCCGCTCACGTTCGAGCGGATCGGCGCCGATTACAGAACGCTCCGCCTTTCGCTGGCCGTCGCCACGTCCGCTTCCTTTCCCCCCGTGGTCGGGCCTGTCACCTACGAGGTGACCGGCCGCCCGACCTATCTGCACATCGGCGACGGCGGACTCTTTGACAACCTCGGCACCGAATCCCTCACCACGTTGTTTCTGAAAAAAATTCCTCAAGGCTCGTCGAAACGTGGATTGATCATCGTCATCGATACCTCGTTTCCCTTCGACGCCGGCGCAGCCGACCTCGACAAGAGTGAAAAAGGCTTTGAGGTATTTCGCGAGGACCCGTCCCGCATCGTGGGGATTATGGAAGAGCGCGCCAACGTCTATCAGACGCTCCTCTGGCACAGTCTCAGGACCGAGGGAGTCGTGCTCCCCGATTTTGCCCATCTCAGAATCGTGGTCCTCAAACACGTCGATGCCGAGTGGACCGGATATCAAGACTTGCCCGACGTGTGCCGGGATGAATTTCCCCCGGACGTCACACCGACGCTGATCAAGCAAGCGGTCAGTCAGATCCCGACGTTATTCAAGATCAAGACGCCTTGCCATGGAGCGCTCTTGCTGAAGGCGGCGCGCAAAGTGGTCCAGCAGTATCGGCACCGCATTGTGAATTTTATTGAAGCACATCAATAGCCCGAGGAACGTCATGACGCCTAATCACCCCGATCACGGGCCTTTTTCGCTGGCGCAGGTACTTGAAGAGGAATATGTCGCGCTGCACGGGCCGTTACCGGCCGGCGGCAAAGCGGGGCCCGCTGAAACGGATCGGCTCGCGGCGATCTACACGCTCATTCACCGCCTTCCTCGCAAGCGCACGGCTCTCTGTCTCTCCGGCGGTGGCATCAGAAGCGCCACATTCGGGCTGGGTGTCTTGCAAGGGCTCGCCCGCCTCTCGCTGCTCAGACACTTCGACTACCTCTCCACCGTGTCTGGGGGCGGCTATATCGGCAGCTGGCTGACGGCTTGGATCCACCGGCACCCCGATGGCCTCACCGGCGTCACCCATGAATTGCAACGTCGGCCGACGAATACACAAGATCCCGAACCGAAGCCGTTCAAGTGGTTGCGTCAATACAGCAACTACCTGAGCCCTCGCCTGGGGTTGATGTCCGTCGATTCCTGGACTCTGCTCGGCACCTATTTGCGGAATCTGACTCTGAACTGGATGGTCTTGGTGCCGCTCTTAGCCACGGCCTTGATGACCCCCCGATTGATGGTCTCGCTGGTCCGCTGGAATCTGTCCGAGCTCGGCCTTCCGGCTTCTCTTGCTGCATGGACGCTGATCGCCGGGCTCGTCTTTGGGGTCATATCCTTGGCGTACCTGCATACCTATCGGCCAAGCCTTGAATCGTTTCGGGCGCAGAAGATCTGGACACAGTTCGAGCGGCAGCGATGGTTTCTCATCGCCGGATTGACGCCGCTGTTGCTGGCGGCTTTTTCACTCTGCCTGGCCTACGCCTGGTTTCGGAACGGCGGAAGTCGACTCGAGCAGCTGGCGTTCGCCGAACTCGGCAGCCGAGAAACATTCGTGCTTGGAGGCGCTCTGATCCACGGAACCGGTTGGCTGCTCTCCACTCTGTTGTTGCGTCGGTGGCTTGCCATGAGCCGATGGCTGGGGGGCGAGCTGCTCGTGATCTTTTGGTCCGGCGCCCTGGGCGGCCTGTTGCTCTGGTCCGTTCTGGCTGAAACACCTTCAATGGTTCCCGTCGCGGACTTTGCCGAGTGGTATGCGTGTTTCGCGGTGCCCGGGTTTCTCACGATGTTTCTTCTGACCGCTACAGTGTTTGTCGGTGTGGCCAGCCGGTACACCGACGACCATGATCGCGAATGGTGGGGACGATCCGGCGCCTGGACCCTGATCGCCGCGACGATATGGAGCGCGCTGGGATCGCTGGTGATCTTCGGACCGGGGCTGCTGTCCTTCATGCCGACGGTCATCGCATCAGTGGGCGGGCTCTCCGGCGTGATCTCGCTGGTGCTGGGGTTCAGCTCCCAGACGACGGCAACGGCGAAAACGAAACCGAGCCTGATGGACCTATTGATCGATCGGGCGGTTCGACTGGCAGCTCCGCTGTTCATCACTTGCTTGCTCATCTTCTTGGCGCTGTTCACGAGCGTTCTCCTGAAGGGGTTCGCCATCTTTCACGGCCTCTCGGCCGTCGAATCGTCGGCAATCGGCTTACGCATGCCCGCCGACGTGTGGGGCCATGCGGCCGTTCTCCACAACGTACCGCCATGGTTGTTGATCGAGATCGCGCTCGGTCTCGTCGCGCTCGGGACCGTCATGTCGCTGGTGATCAATATCAACAAGTTTTCTCTTCATTCTACTTATCGCAATCGCCTCATCCGGGCATACTTGGGCGCGTCCCGGCTCCTCGAGTATGGCGTAGGACGCCGGCCGAACCTCTTCACTGGGTTTGACTCCAACGACAATCTGCAATTGCACCAACTCGCGCCGCCCGGTCAACCGCTCAAGAGACCGTTTCACGTCCTGAACATCGCCATCAATTTGGTGCGGTCCGGGAACCTCGCCTGGCAACAGCGCAAGGCCCAGTCCTTCACCGCCTCACCGCTCTTTTGCGGGACCTGGAATCTCGGGTATCGCCGCGCGAGCGAGTATGGAACCAATGAGCGAGTGCATAAAGCCATCACGCTGGGCACCGCGATGGCGGTCTCGGGAGC
>JBKJWE010000323.1:0-4500 GCA_046717045.1 Nitrospiraceae bacterium
TATCACGCCCTCATTCGCGAAGTACCCGATTTCCCCAAGCCCGGAGTTCTCTTCTACGACATCACCACGCTCCTGAAAGATCCCCAGGCGTTCTCGGCTATCACGGACGAGCTGACGGCCTTTTACCAATCCCAGAAGGTCGCCAAGGTCGTGGGGATCGAATCGCGCGGATTTATTTTTGGAGGCGTGCTTGCGCAGCGGTTGCACGCGGGTTTCGTGCCGGTTAGGAAGCCGGGCAAACTGCCGGCCGACAGTTTTGAAGTGAAATACAGTCTGGAGTATGGCTCCAATTCGCTGGCCATCCACCGGGACGCCATCGAAATCGGCGAACGGGTATTGATCGTCGACGATCTGCTGGCGACTGGTGGGACGGCGGCGGCGACAGTGTCCCTTGTCAGGCAACTGGGGGGTGAAATCGTCGGGCTCGACTTTCTCGTTGAACTCAAAGGGCTCAAGGGCCGCGACAAGCTGACTGGCTATCCTGTGCATTCCACCATCCTCTATCCCTAGTAGGTCTGGGGGCCTGCTTCCCCATCCTCTTGACAAACGACCGGTAGCAGGCTACAAATGCCGGACTTTTTCGCCCGATTTACGTTCATCGCGAAAGCCCACTCACGTTATGCCCATCAAAACACAGACTAAGAAGAAGCCGGTGGCGAAGGCAAAAACTCCGGCTAAGGAAGCGGCCAAGGTCTTTCCTAAACCGGTGAGCAAGGTAGCCGCAGCGGTCGCTGCCGTCCTGGAAAAACCGATCAGCATGGCAGTGTCTCCGCTGGCGGCGAAGCCGAAAGAATCGGCCAAGGAACGAGAGGCGAGGGAACGCCGCCGCGCCGCGCTCCAGCAAATGCTGATCCGCAAGCGTCAGGAAATTCTGAAAGAGATCGAGGGGAGTCTTGGGCAATCCCTGACCGAGGATCAGCAACGTCGGCTTGAATCTGCGCGTGACGTCGGTGATCAGGCGCTCATGGATCTCGATCGCGAGTTAGGCATTTCGCTGATGGAAATGCGGAATCGTCGCCGGCAGGCTATTGACGAAGCCCTGACGCGACTCACCGAAGGCACCTACGGTATCTGTGCGGAGTGCGGTGTGGAAATCAGCGAGCGGCGATTGGAAGCGGTGCCGTTTGCCAAGCTCTGTGTGGAGTGTCAGTCGAGAGAAGAACTGCTGGAAAAGATCGAGAGAGAAGAAGAACGCGACTAGTCGTTCAGATCTTCGCCCCGTACCCTTGCGCTACCTCCTGTTTCGTCTACCTCTGTTCTCTCTGTGCGCGGCCTTCTCGTGCAGGAGGAGAGTTCTCCTACGGCCCTTGCTAGAGTGGTGATGATATGAATCGACCGCTGACAACGCGCGCCGTCGTTCTGGCGAGCGGCGGATTGGATTCGACGGTCGCCGCGGCCATTGCCAAGCAGGATGGCTGTGAGATCTATTGTTTGACGATCGCGTATGGGCAACGGCACGCTGTGGAAGTGGAGCGAGCCAGGCAGGTGGCCGCTGCACTGGGCGCAGCCGGCCATCTCGTGCTTGAGCTCAATCTTAGAGCGATCGGCGGATCGGCATTGACGACAACAGCGTCCGTGCCGAAAGATCGTGACCGGGGGGAGCGGGGCCACGGCATTCCCAGCACCTACGTGCCGGGCCGAAATCTCATCTTCTTATCGTTGGCGGCGGCGCATGCGGAAGTCGTCGGCGCGTCACGGATCTACTTCGGAGCCAATGTGTTGGATTATTCCGGGTACCCCGATTGTCGGCCTGCATTTATTCGGGCCTTCGAAGCGGCGATCCAGGAAGGCTCGAAAGCCGGTGCGGAAGGGTTGCGCGTACGAGTGATCGCGCCGTTGCTGTCTCTGGCGAAGGCTGAGATCATTCGTCGAGGTGTAGAGTTGAACGTCCCGTTTCACCTTACCCATAGTTGTTACGATCCCTCGGGGGCGCTGGCGTGAGGTCGATGCGACAGTTGCCTGATTCGGCGTGAGGGATTTGAGAAGGCTGGAGTTGTGGATCCTGTCGCATATGCGGTACCTTAGCGACCGGATCGCGTAAGACGACAGACGCTTTATCTAAGACGAAATCTATGTCTCCCGAAGAATTCTTCATGTATCTGATCGTCGGGCTGATCGTTTTCGTACCTCTGGGGGCGAGAATCTATCGCCGAATGACGGTTCAGAAAACCCAGCGGATGCTTCGGGACCAGTTTAGACAACCAGAACAGAAACCTTGACGGTCGAGGCGATCATCCGGAGCCCTGTATGGCCGACCCGGCGAAAATAGCAATGCTTGGATTGGTCTTCAGCGTGGTTGTTGCTTGCGACTCATCGCAGCCCAAACCGGCGGTGGGTGGAGGGCCTGTTCCTATCGAGTTCCAGGTCGGCGAAGCGAAGTTCAAGACGAACTGTGCGGTCTGCCACGGCGCAGAAGCCGCGGGAACCGATCACGGGCCTGCGCTAGTCCATAAGATTTACGAACCGAACCATCATAGCGATGCCGCCTTTCAGCGCGCGGCGGCAAACGGCGTGAGGGCGCATCACTGGGGGTTCGGTAACATGCCGAAGATTGAGGGCGTGACCCCTGCCGACGTGGATCACATCACTCAATATATTCGCTGGCTGCAGCGCCAAGCCGGCATCTTCTAGCCTTCGGACCCGCTTTCATGACGGGTCTCATGCCAATCCGGTCCGTCCTGAACGCCCCGCGACCTCCGATTGACTTTCGAAAACTCCGCTTCGTAATGTATTCCTAGGGGATAAGGGATGTGAAAGTGGATCGAATGCGCGCGGACCATTTCACCGTGCTGTCCCTCAGCCGAGGGAATTACTAGAGGAGGGGGCTATGAGCGATCGACCGGGACGTATCTGGGGGAGCATGGTAGTCATGTCTTTTACGATGATGAGCATGGGCTGTGTGGCCATTGAAGCCGGCCATGAAGGCGTGCTCGTCGAGCAGCCGTTTTTCTTCGGCCACGGGGGCGTCGATCCTGTGCCGACGAAGACCGGGAGAGTGGTCGTGGCGCCGACGACGAAGGTGATCGATGTCGATATCCGACCGGTTCAATACTCCGAGCACTTCGATATCATTTCGGCGGAGAATGCGCCGGTCTCGTTCGACGCCTTCCTGATCGCCAATGTGATCGAGGGGCGCTCGCCCGAACTGATCAGTAAGTACGGTCCGAATTGGTATGCCAACAATGCCAAGGAAGCCTTCCGGACGTTCGTGCGCGAGGAAGTACAGAAGTACCCGCTTTTCCAGTTGACGACCGATCCGAGCACCCGGGCGAAGCTGCAGGACGCCATTGCGCGGGAAGTCCAAACGAAGTTGATTGAGAAGCAGGGCATCCCGGTCCGACTCAACCGTGTCGTCGTCGGGAGCATCTTGCCTCCCAAGGGTGTTGTGGAACAGACGACGCAGACAATTATCCAGGAGCAGCGGAAGATTACGATGGTGGAATTCCAGAAAGCAGAGGAGTCTCGCGAGAAAGCGGAGAAGCAGCGAGGTATCGCCGATCGGGCCTATCGGGAATCGCTGGGGCTGACGGCGCCGGAGTTTGTCGACCTGCGCCGTATCGAAGTGCAGAAGGAAATTGTCCAGCACTCGCCGGCGGCCTTGACGGTCATCATGGGTCTTGAGCGCGTGGGCATCAATATGCCGCCGCTTGCAGCGGATAAGTAAGCGACCGATGTGGGAGCGGCGACGGGGAATGACGCGTCTTTCCGTCGCCGGTTATTTGACAAGCCAGACGCGGTAGGTTTTCGCGGCAGCCGGTTTTGGAACTTTGAGTACGGCGACGGCGCCGGGGTTCAGCACGTCATCGCCGGTGGGCGTACGGTTGGCTTGAAAACGATTGGTTCTGAGGAGCAGGCCCTCGTTATCGTAAAAGTCCACCATAATGTCGGCTGCTTCTCTCAGCCCGCCTTGATAGTGTGTGCCGAGCCAATCCAATCGCTTCAGCGCTTGGTACTGCACGGCGATGATCCCGCCGCCTTCCTCCATCACGTTGAGTATTCTCAGGACTCGATTCTGATCGATGCTGTCCTGAGCGGGCGTCCCGCCGGCGAGTTGCGCGCGGATGACCCGCACGCTCTCTTCCATCGGTAAGAAGCCGCGCACGCGGCAGAAGACCGTACGATCCTTTTCGGTTTGTTCAATGATCTGTTGATCTTGCACATGTGCAGCGGCAAGGAGCGACGCGACTTCACGCAGCAACGGCGAGTCTACGACCTGCGCAGTCTGTTCGCGAAACACCGGCGATGTGGTGACGGCGAGACGGAGCGCTTCGCGGCAGGCGAGGGCTTTGGCGTCTGCAGCAGTTTCAGAATTCCCAATGTGATATCGGTAATCGCCGGAGATCTCGATCCGATTGTGAGGCATGTCGGCTGCAGCGGTGGCAAATGGATAATAGAGAAGCAATGAGAGGATGAAGGACTGTATCGACGTGCGCATCATGGTGACCCCTCCTGGTACGGACACGACGAGAAACGCGACGGGGATGCTCTTCATGCTACCAC
>JBKJWE010000324.1:0-3492 GCA_046717045.1 Nitrospiraceae bacterium
TGGATGGATCACGTGCTGGCGGCGGAATCCGACGACCAATTTCGTGAGCAGGCCCGGCGGCAAGAGGCGGCGGAGTTGCTGCAATGGGCGCTGGGCCATCTCTCAGCCGAAAACCGCCTCGTGCTGACATTGGTCCATCTCGATGGCTATTCCGTTCGCGAGGCGGCAGGCCTGTTGGGATGGAGCGTGGTCAACGTGAAGGTGCGAGCGCATCGAGCCCGGCAGATGCTCCGCACACTATTACTCGAAAGGAAGCGACAGGAAGATGACACGACTCAATGATGAAAATCTGAAGAAAATTGAGCGCGCGTTGACGGAAGCCCATCGGTCGCGCCAAGAGCCTTCGCTCGGCGCGGACTGGACTTTCCGTGTCATGCGGGACATCCGGCGGGAAGCTGCAGGGCAGGGGCAATCGATGATGGCTCTAGGACTCGATCGGTTTGTGTGGAGAACGGCCGCAGCGGCCGCGGTATTGGCCCTCGTATTTTCGGGCTCCGTGCTGTTCTATGCCGACCAGGATGCGGCCGAACTCACCGCGTTGCTGTCGAATGAGGTCGATGTAGCGGCGCCCCTCGGCGAGTAAGTCGGACGTGTGGAGGAGGAACCGGTCATGACACCAGGGAAATTGTGGGGTGGACTCATTGTCTTGTTCTTGGCGGGAGCCCTGACGGGCATCGCCGGGACCACGCTCTACCACCAATACGAACAGGAACGTCATTGGGAGCGAGGCCCGGCCGCGAAACAGGAGCGAATCATGAAACGTCTTGTCCACGAGTTGGCTTTGACTCCGGCACAGCAAGCCGACGTCGAGCCGATTGTCAGTCGGACGCATGTGGAGATCATGAAACTGCGTTTCTTGCTTCAGCCGGAAGTCGAACAGGCGCTGACACAAGGGATGGCCGAGATGAAGATTAAGTTGTCCGCGCAACAGCAAGAACAGTTGGATGCGCTCTACGCCAAACTCCAACGGCGCTGGCAGATCTCGCGCGACTACTTGCAAATTTCCCAGGAGCGGCTGAAATTGATGAAGTAGGAACGTGGCGGGCCGGTGTGAGGTCGACAACAACGTTCACCCAGGAACCGAGGAAGGACGAGATGCAAGAGTCCATCGTTTTCGCCAGGCAGCTCAAGCGCTGGTTGCTCGGGTTATTCGTGGCTTGTGCCCTCGCCATTGGCGGATACGCCCTGCTGACCAAGTCCGACGAGACGCAATCGCGCGCCGCCGGCCAAGGGCAGAACGCCCAGGCCGCGCGGACCGTGCCGGTCGTGACCGCGGCTGCGAAAATAGGCGACATCAGCGTCTATCTCAACGGACTCGGGTCGGTCATTCCGCTCAATACCGTGACCGTACGGAGTCGCGTCGACGGGCAACTGATGCACGTACGGTTCAAAGAAGGCCAGATTGTCCACAGCGGAGACCTGCTGGCCGAGATCGATTCGCGTCCATTTCAGGTGCAATTGAGCCAGGCCGAGGGCCAGATGGCGCGCGACCGGTCTCAGCTGAAAAATGCCCAGCTCGATCTCGAACGATACCGCGGATTGTTACAGCAGGGATTTATTCCCAAGCAGCAACTCGATACCCAGGAGGCGTTGGTCCGCCAGCTTGAAGGCATGGTTCAGGCGGATCAGGGGCAGATCGACAACGCCAAGCTGCAGACCACGTACTCCCGCATTACCGCTCCCATTACCGGACGCATCGGGTTGCGCCTCGTGGATCAGGGCAACCTGGTCCGTGCGAACGATGCCAATGGACTGCTGGTCATCACGCAACTTCAACCGATTACCGTGGTATTCACGATCGCCGAAGACAGTCTGCCCGCCCTGCTCGACAAACTGAAAACCGGGGAGTCTTTGACGGTCGAGGCGTTTGACCGGGAGCAAAAACGAAAACTGGCCACCGGCACGTTGCTGACGGTGGATAACCAGATCGATCCGAACACCGGCACGGTGCGGCTGAAAGCCGTTTTCCCGAACGACGACAGTGAATTATTCCCCAATCAGTTCGTCAATGCGCGCTTGCTGTTGGACGTCAAGCGGGGGACCACGGTCGTGCCTTCTGCCGCCGTGCAACGAGGGCCAAAGGGGACGTTCGTGTACGTGGTGAATGTAGAACGGACGGTGGGTGTGCGATCCGTCACGGTCGGAGTCAGCCATGGAGATGACGCGTCCATCGATCAGGGCTTGTCTCCCAATGAGCTCGTCGTGGTGGATGGCACAGAGAAGTTGCGGGAGGGCAGTAAGGTTGAGATCCGGAATCAGAGTGGCGAGTCCTCAACTGGAACTGACCCACCGAAAGGAGCCGAGACGCCGCGGAAGGGAACGCGGTCGTGAATCCGTCCCGTCTGTTCATTCTGCGTCCGGTCGCGACAGCCTTGTCGATGGCCGCCATTCTGCTCGCCGGGTTCATTGCGTATCGGCAGTTACCGGTCTCCGCACTTCCCCAAGTCGATTACCCGACCATTCAGGTCGTCACCTTCTATCCTGGCGCAAGTCCGGATGTGATGGCCTCCTCCGTGACCGCGCCATTGGAGCGCCAGTTCGGCCAGATGCCCGGGCTGAACCAGATGACCTCCACCAGTTCCGGCGGAAGTTCGGTCATCACGCTACAATTCAGTTTGGAACTCACCCTGGATGTCGCCGAGCAGCAAGTGCAGGCCGGCATCAATGCGTCGTCCACGTTTTTGCCGCGGGATCTACCGAGCCCGCCCGTCTACAGCAAGGTCAACCCGGCGGACGCGCCGATCCTGACGCTGGCGCTCACGTCGCAGACCCTGCCGCTGTCTCAGGTGGAAGATCTCGCCGAAACCCGGTTCGCTCAGAAGATTTCGCAATTGACCGGCGTCGGGCTCGTGAGCATCAGCGGCGGACAGCGGCCGGCGGTGCGAATTCAGGCGAATCCGAGAGCGTTGTCGGCCTACGGGCTCACGCTGGAGGATCTGCGCGTCGTCGTGGCCGCTGCGAACGTCAATCAGGCGAAAGGCGCCTTTGACGGCCCGAAGCGCGCCTCCATCATCAATGCGACGGATCAGTTGCTCTCGAGCAAAGAATATCAGCCGCTCATCGTCGCCTATCGCAACGGCGCGCCGGTGCATTTGTCCGACGTCGCCGACGTGATCGACGATGTGGAGAACGTCAAGCAGGCGGCCTGGATGAACGAGGTCCCGGCGGTCATCGTCAACATCCAGCGGCAGCCGGGCGCCAATGTCATCGACGTCGTGGACCGCATCAAGAATCTGCTGCCGCAGTTGCAAAGTGGGCTGCCGTCGTCCGTCCAGGTCACCGTGCTGACCGACCGCACGATCTCCATTCGTGCATCGGTTCGGGACGTGCAGTTCGAGCTGCTGCTGGCGGTGGCGCTGGTGATCATGGTGATCTTTTTGTTCCTCCGCACCCTCTCCGCCACGGTCATTCCCGCCGCGGCGGTCCCACTGTCGCTGATCGGCACCTTCGGGGTGATGTATCTGATGGGGTTCAGCCTGAACAACCTGACCT
>JBKJWE010000325.1:0-4299 GCA_046717045.1 Nitrospiraceae bacterium
GGTAAAGTGAAAGAGCGCGGGGATAATGAGCCCCACGGCGGACAGCAACAACAAGCTGGCTCCCATTCCCGCCGCCGTTTGGTTAAATTTCTGACGTTCATACTTCAATCCTCCGGCAACCATGGCAACACCTAGGACAAGGAGAATATTGCCAAGTATCGAACCGGTGAGAGAGGCTTTCACGACGTCATGCAGTCCCGCCCGCAACGCCGCAAGCGCGATGATCAATTCTGCCGCGTTTCCGAGCGAGGCATTCAGCAATCCGCCGATCCCGGCGCCGACATGGGAGGTTAAATGTTCTGTTGCGCGCCCCAGCAAGCCGGCCAACGGAATAATGGCGACGGCCGACGAGATAAAGACCATGAGAGGGTCCGCGTGCATGACTTCGAGTCCCACCGTAATGGGCACGAAGACCAGCAGCACATCAAGCCATGAAGTAAACAGACGGCGCACGCGCAAACCCTAGCATGACGGTATGACTTTGTCGACGAAAGCACCGCACGGGCCGCATGCGCTGTACTATCCCTTCCATCTCTGCCACCCCGACACGTTGACTCGCCTGCTTGCCCGTTTCGCGACCGTGCATTTTCGGGATTTCATGGCGCTCCAATTGACTCCGATGTCCGGCATGACCGCGTTCCACGAGAGAATGGGAGCCGATTATCCAGATCTCCTCGCAACGGGTCGTCTTGTTCAGGGGTACCAGGTCAGTGGCCCTCTCACTCCCGATCTTATAGCCGCCATAGATCGCGACCTTGAGGACAAGGAATGGCGTCGCCGCTTTCATGATGCCCTGTGCCGGAATCGACGTTTTCAACGTGGCCTGTTCGATCTCACCCACAGCATGCAGGTCGGCAAGACTGCCGTCCCGGGACCCGCGGTCTTGCTTCAATTGATGGATGACGCATTTCAACACCGGCCCTTCTGCGTCGCGGACATTCAACGGCTCAGCCGGACACACCTCACGATCGAGCAAGACTACCGATTCGAATACGGGTTGGCCCTCGTGAAGACCTCCGCCTCACTCGTCTATACCGACCGTCTCGCCACTAGACACGACCTCACCCCCGCTACTGATTCCCCGGCGCATTTCACCCTATTTGAGCAGACCGTCCAGAGAGACCGCCTGGCCTCGGTCAACCATCTGGTCGTCAGGGAGGGATATTAACCCCTTTCTCAAAGTCTGCTAGAATTCCTATCTTATGGCGAAGACACCCTCCCCCGTGACCACCCCCCGGGCTGCGGAAACACCCACCACCGGAACCGGCGATGGACTCGAGGCGCGCGTCATCGTCTACAACTGCGACTGCCACACGTATCAACAAGTTATTGCGCTGTTCTGCCAATGCATTCCGAAAATGACCTCCTCCAAAGCGTTCGAGCTGGCATGGAAAATCGATCACGACGGAGAAGCCGTCGTCTATGAGGGAGGGTCAAAGCAAGCGGAGGAGATCGGCGCCAAACTGGCGACAGGCGGGCTGAGAGTGTCCGTGCAATAATTCGGAGCGGGCTATTTCTTTTTCCTACGTGGCGCCGCCTTCTTCTTCTTGGGCGGTAACACCTTCTTCTTGGCTTTCAAGGCCATCTTCTTGGCCATTTTGGGAAGCGGCTTCTTACCAGCCCCAGACTTCAAAGAGATAACAGGCTTCCCGCCTTTCACCGTGGGCGCCTGTTTATTCTTGAGCTTATGCAACCCGGCGGCCTTGTTCAGCTTCTGCACCTGGTCGCCGCTGAAAATCCGAACTTGGTACAGCTCAAATAACTTGCCAACCGCTTTTTGATCGCCTTTTTTTGCCGCATTCAACAGCTTGCGGCGTTGATTCATTTCTTCTTCTTCCGTATGCGAGGCCGCTCGTCTCTCCATGCCCGTCCTTTCTCTACTGGGTACGACAATGCGCCGCGCAGTATAGCGGAATTTGTTCAAATGCACCAGTGGACCGCTGGACTCGTCTCGCTGCTTGAGGAGGTTTTCCTCGCGAGGGTATAATCCTCCCTTACAATTTCATTATAAGGAGATCCCCATGGATCATCAGAAACCGGAGCAGACGACTGTGACAGACGACCCCCAGGCCCGTGAATTCCTCCGCCGCGCCTTCGAGAATACCGCACGCTGGCAAAAGGACTTCAAAGGCTTCACAGCGGACCTCACTGTCAATATCAACGGAAAGGAAACGAGCGGCCCCGTCATCGTCAAGGGACCTCGTGAAGTGTCGGTCCAACTGTCCGACGGCGATGTCCAGAAGTGGGCACAGGAACAACTCGGCATGATTGCCGTCCATCGTGGCCCGCGAAGCTTCGAAGAGTCAGACGGCAAATACTCGTTGACGAAGGAAGAAGACGGCCACCCGCTCGGCACCAAACTCAACATCCATGGGTCGAATTCCTTCTATCGACTCAAGAACAACCGCATTACGCAGATCAATCGGAAGATGGCCCATCCCGGCATGGCGCCATTCGGCTTCACGATCAACGTGGAAGACAGTGTCGTCACCGAGGATCAGAAACATCTGACGACGAAATACACGGTCTATTACTATTCACCTGCCGATAGAAAACTGAACAACGTCGAGAGCTTCACCGATACCCATGTGCGCGTGGGCGCTTCTGACCTCCCGGCCACCCGCCGCATCATCTCCTACGAGAACGGCGACGTCGTCGTAAAGAGTCTAACGTTCACGAATCATCGATTGTTGTAATGGATCTTCGAAAGGAATTTCCCAGAAGCATGCGCGTCAAGATGGAGGGCTATGTCCATCTGGCACGCATGATCGACAAGTGTCGCGCAGTACTGGCCGGGACAGTGGGCGAATATATCTACCCCTGCCCGATGGATGAACGGCTGATGGAATATGCCGGCATCACCGCCGAGCAATTCACCGCAGCCGTCAAGGCTCATTCAACCGATGAAGGGGTTGCCGCATGGTTTCGAGAGGTCGTAAGACCGCACACCCCTGCGGAGGTGGAAGGATGGAACCAGAAGCTCTTGCTTCGAGGGCCCAGCTCTCCCGAGAGCATGGCGCGATTCAAGAAATACCGCGATGCCGTCGATTCTTCACGAACCGACCTCGCGGCTTGGGCCGATCTTCAAGATCTGGAAGAAGGGCGTGTCGTCCCACGGCGCGAGCCGGTTGCATAGCCGAACGGTTGCAGTAACTTGGAGGGTAATCGATATGAACGTGCGTGTTGCGAAGTGGCTACTTGTAGCAGCAGGACTTACTCTTGCCGCCTGCGAGTCCGTATTCACAATGGAACTGGAAAAGAGTGCTCTGAGCAACGAACTACGGAATGAAACAGCACCCGTAACGCTGCTTCCCCAGGGGTGCCCGACTCTGACCACATCCCTGCCGGCAGGGAAAACAAGCGTCACAGTGTCCTATCAAGAGCCAACTACAAATCAGAAGGGGGCTCCGCTCAAAGACCTCGCATACACCACAATTTATCTGAGTTCACCCAAAGGTCCGGCCCAGGCCATCCGCGTCTGGACCAACGACTCGCAAGGCGGCGCGCTCGTCACCATCCGCGACATCGCCGCCCCTACTCAAGAAATTGGAGTCTGTGTCACCGCAACGAACCGGGACAGGAAAGAATCGGGTCCCATATCACTTACGTCACCAGCACGGTAGGCCTGATGCGGATTGAGCTGCCTTCCCTCTCATCCCCTACGCCTAAATCTCATCTATACCCCTCACCGCTCGTCCCTCCCCCAAACCCACCCCAATTCCCGCCGAATCCACCCTGTCCCGTTCCCCAGTACTCCCCTTTTCTGATTCGTCGATAGGGATGTCGCAGGTCCGGTCGGCTGATCCACCAGAGAAACGATATGGCGCCGATGCTGGTAACGAGCGTAATCCAGAAGCCTAGCCCTTTGAAATGTTTATGCGCAGTCGAGCCGACGCGCACGTCTTGAGACTTCAACGCCAATGCGACGACCGTTCGATAGAGCCCCTCTCCAAAGTAACCCAAATCGATCGCCGGATGGAGATACTCGCGACCGACTTGGTTCATGATAGTCGGGGTAATCACCGGCAGCATCTGTCGCCCGAGCGTCATGGCCGCCTGGCGTTCATTCACGGCAAGTAAGACCAGCACGCCGTGCTCCAGTTGCGTCGACCCAATCCCCCACTTCTCATAGATCGCGGTGGCCATGTCATTTACTGAGTCGAAGGGCTTGATCGTCGGCACCGTGACGACCACCATCTCGACACCTGTCTTTCGTTCGAGATCTTGACAGACAGAACGGATGCGTTCTTTCCAATCTCCATCGAGCACTTGCGCATGATCCGACACATAGCCGCGCGG
>JBKJWE010000326.1:0-6647 GCA_046717045.1 Nitrospiraceae bacterium
CAGCGGGACCAGATTCTGGCCGTTGAGTCGGCATTTGTTTCCCAAACAGCTGCTGCGGATCATTGGAGAGGATAAATTGATTCAGCAGACGATGCGGCGGGTCGTGACCGCCGTCCCCCCGGAACGGGTCATCATCTCCACCAATTCAGCACAGGCCGAGTCCATCCGTGGCCAGTTGCGTGAATGGAAGGACGCCATCAAGGATAATTTTGTGCTGGAGCCTGAAGGCCGCAATACGGCGCCGGCTATTGCATTGGTGGCACTGGAGCTTCTGCGTCGGGATCCACAAGCGATCATGCTGGTCGTGCCGGCTGATCACATCGTGACCGGCCAACGTGCGTTCGATGCCTCGGTGTCGATTGCAGCCGAGCTGGCCGAGCAAGAGCATCTGGTCACGTTCGGTATCAAGCCCATCAGACCAGAGACAGGATACGGCTATATCAAGCCCAACAAGAAGATCACGTTACACAAGCGGGGATCGCTTCGAGGGTATTCTGTGAGCCGATTTGTGGAAAAACCGAATGCCACCGAAGCTGGGCAGTATCTCAAGGCAGGGGATTACTATTGGAATAGCGGGATGTTTATCTGGCGCGCAGCGACGATCCTCGAAGAGATTCGTCGTCATCAGCCCGGGCTCGCGCGCGGCATCGATCAGATCGGAAAACTGATGCAGTCCGGTGCGCCTCGGCAGGCTATCGACGAGGCATATCGCGCCCTCACCCCCGTTTCGATCGACAATGGTGTCATGGAACGATCGACCAAGGCCGCTGTCGTGCCGGTGTCGTTTCGATGGTCGGATGTCGGAAGTTGGGGGAGTTTAGACGAGGTAGCGCCGAGAGATAAGGCGGGCAATGTGGTCGGCGGTCGTGTCGTCGATATCGGCAGCCAACGTTCCATCCTCTACGGGGATCGGCGGATGGTCGCGACGATCGGGCTGACGGATATGGTCGTGGTTGATACGCCGGATGCCACGCTGGTCTGTCCAAAGTCGCGGGCGCAGGATGTGAAGCAGGTCGTGGTAATTCTCAAGAAACAGGGCGCGGCGGAACACCTGGAGCATCTGACCGTCCATCGCCCGTGGGGTTCGTACACCGTTCTCGAAGAGGGCCCCGGCTACAAAGTCAAGCGAGTGACGGTGAGTCCCGGTGGACGGCTCTCGCTTCAGATGCACCATCAGCGGAGTGAGCATTGGGTCGTGATCGCCGGAACAGCTCGAGTCACGAGAGGCGAGGAAGTGTTCGACTTGGCAGTGGGACAGAGTACGGCCATTCCCGTCGAAACTCGCCACCGTTTGGAGAATCAGGCCCATGAAGTTCTCCATATTATTGAAGTGCAAAACGGGCCCTACCTTGGCGAAGACGACATTGTCCGGTTTCAGGATGACTATGGCAGAACGAAGAACTGAGCGTAACGTCATCATGTTTGTCGTGTCGTCAGATCGGTACTCTCAGACTGGTGACCTGAAGGCGTTCATGCTTTCCCTCTGATTGAGGAGCGATGGGACTATTTCGCGAATATGATTTACGCGGCATCGTAGGGAACGAGCTCACTGATGCGATAGCAGAACGGGTCGGTCGAGCCTATTGCACCTATGTGAAAGACCATGGGGTGAAGACGATTTCTGTCGGTCGCGATGGCCGGCTGAGTTCGCCGGCGCTGTATACATCACTCGTAAAGGGGCTCCTCGACGGCGGGCTAAACGTCATCGATATCGGTATCTGTCCCTCGCCGCTGGTCTATTTCTCCTTGTTTCAACTGCCGATCGACGGCGGCATCATGATCACCGGAAGCCACAATGCAGCGGAGTATAATGGCTTTAAGGTCTGCGTGGGGAAAGAGGCCATCCACGGCGAGGCGATTCAAGATCTGCGACGCGTGATGGAGGCGGGTACCTTCGTGTCCGGAGCCGGGACACTGTCGGCGCATCCGATCATCCCTGACTATCTCGCATATCTTCGAAAGAGCTTCGCAGGCGTGAATGCCAAGCGATTGCATGTCGTGATCGACTGCGGCAACGGCGCGGCCGCGCTGGTCGCCAAAGAAGCGTTGGAACTGTTGGGCTGTCATGTGACCGGGCTCTACTGCGATCTGGATGGGCGATTCCCGAATCATCATCCTGATCCCACAGTGTTGGAAAACTTAAGCGACTTGATTCAAGCGGTCAAACGGCACAAGGCCGACGTGGGGATCGGCTACGATGGGGATGCCGATCGGATCGGCGCAATCGACGAGCAAGGAAATGTCTTGTGGGGCGATCGTCTGCTGGTCGTCTACGCGCGCGATATTCTGGCAGCCAAACCCGGCAGCACGATTATCTCGGAAGTCAAAGCCTCGCAAAGCTTGTACGACGATATCGCCAAACGGGGCGGCAGACCGATCATGTGGAAAACCGGTCATTCCTTGATCAAATCGAAGATGAAACAGGAACAAGCCGTTCTGGCCGGCGAGATGTCCGGGCATATGTTTTTTGCCGACCGATATTTCGGGTACGACGACGCGATCTACGCCTCCTGCCGACTGGTCGAGATTCTCACCAAGACGACCAGCCCGCTGTCGGCTCTGGTAGCCGATTTACCGAAGACAGCCGTCACGCCGGAGATCCGGGTGGATACCTCGGATGCCATCAAGTTCGAGTTGGTGAAACGTGTGCAGGAGCGTTTGTCCGCGCAGGTCAAGACCAAGCAGGGACTCGGTCCGTCCAGGCTTGTGCTGCGCGATGTGGTGACGATCGACGGCGCTCGCGCCATCTTCGACGACGGCTGGGGTC
The DNA here is from genome assembly GCA_046717045.1 of Nitrospiraceae bacterium. Taxonomy (GTDB): domain Bacteria; phylum Nitrospirota; class Nitrospiria; order Nitrospirales; family Nitrospiraceae; genus JBKJWE01. The sequence continues at coordinate 2,768 of JBKJWE010000326.1, forward strand.
TGATCCGTGCATCGAACACGCAGCCGGCGCTTGTGCTGCGGTTTGAGGCGACCTCAGAGGACCGCCTTGCGGCCATCCGGGCTGTGATTGAAAGCGAACTTGCCGATGCCAATCGGGCGCTTAGTCAGTAGCCGCGTGCCTCAGCCTTTTCCAAACACACGAATGTCCTGCGCCATGTTTCAGGCCGGTTTTCTGGCACTCCCCGCGACGTTCCTCTCGATAGCGCTCGCCTGTGGAGTTGCGGCTGCAGAGGGTTCGGCTTCGCGTCCGTTTCACGTCGGCGAGCAATTCACTTATGAGATATCCTGGCTGAACATTTTGGCAGGGACCGCAGTGATGGAAGTGCGGGATGGTGGGTTGGTAGAAGGCCAGGGGATAGCGAAATTGGTGACAACGGCACAGTCGAGGCCCGCAATCACGAAGTTTTTCCCGGTCGATAATCGTGTTGAGTCCGAGGTCGATCTTCCGACCCTTCTCCCGCAACACATGATCTTCAAACGGCGGGAAGGAAAGAAGAAAGACGATATCGAATATACATTTCACCACAATGAGGCAACGGTCACGGCCGTGAAAAACGGGGCCGCTGAAACGTTGCCGATTCAGCCCGGCACCCAAGATCTCATCTCCTGCCTCTACTACGTTCGCAGCGTGCTGCCGATGAAGCCGGGTGCCTCGCTGACGTTGAATGTTCATCATGACAAGAAAAATAAGAACGTGGAAGTCCGTGTGGAAGAGATCGAGACGGTGGAGGTCCCCTGGGGGAAAGTCGATGCGGCGAGGGTGTTGGTGATCATGCCGTTTCAAGGCATTTTCATGAATCAGGGCAATATCCGAGTCTGGTTTACCACGGATGAGCATCGAATTCCGGTGCGGATGAAAGCTAAGGTCGTCATCGGGTCGATCGTGGCGGATTTGGTGAACGGATATCCTGCGACGACCCATGCCAAGTAGGGACCGGAAGTTTCATTGCCCGCCCCCTCACGAACGGCTATAATTGCGCGTATTTCGTTGAAGACGCACGGGGTACAGTTCTCTTTTTAACATTCGCGCAGATAAGCTGATGCCGACGCTGGCCACGGTCGACCAATTTCTCAGTAGGACTCCCTCGACATTTCCGGGCGGGGCGTCTGCTCTGTCCGATCTCTTGGCGCACATCGGCCTTGTCGGAAAGCATCTTGCGGAAGATCTCCGCCGTGCGGGCCTCCTGAATATCCTTGGCATGACCGGTGAAACCAATGTCCAAGGTGAAGCTGTGAAGAAACTGGACGAGATCGCCAACGAAACCTGCGTGAAGGTGTTGCGCGAAAGCCGCATCGTCTGTGCCTTGGCATCCGAGGAAATGGAACGGCCGGTGATCTTGCCGGAGGGCTCGTCGCGCGGGCCTTATATGGTGCTGTTCGATCCATTGGACGGTTCTTCGAATACCGATGTGAACATGCCACTCGGTTCGATTTTTTCCGTGGTCGCTACTCGGCAAGTCGGTCAGTCGCCGAGCGAACGAGATCTGGTCCGGAAGGGAACAGAGCAGGTCGCTGCGGGGTATCTCCTCTATGGGCCCAGCACGATGATGGTGTTTACGTCCGGGCAAGGGGTGCATGGGTTCACGCTCGATCCAGGTATCGGTGAATATCTGTTATCGCACGAAGCGATCGCGATGCCGGCTTGTGGGAAAGTCTTTGCGGCCAACGAAGGCAACAGCCACAAATGGTCTGGAGGCCTCCGAAAGTATTTTGACTATCTGAAAACACCTGATAAGGCCACAGGCCGGCCCTACAGTACGCGCTATAGCGGTTGTTTAGTTGCCGACGTGCATCGGATTCTCTTGGGGGGCGGCATCTACCTCTATCCGGGTGAGCTCGACAAACCGGACGGCAAGCTTCGCTTGCTGTATGAAGCAAATCCCTTGGCCATGATCGTCGAGCAGGCCGGGGGGAAGGCCAGCACCGGGATGATGCGGATCATGGATGTGGAAGCGAAGGCGCTGCATCAGCGGGTCCCGCTGATCATCGGCAGCCGAGACGATGTCACCAAGGCAGAAGCATATATTCAAGGAAAGGCCTAGCGCCGTCGATCGCGGCGCATAACGGCTCAGGAGGAGATCCATGGCTGATCGGGTGCAAGAGATTCTGAGCTGGTACGGGAGCGACAATGTGGGTACGAAGACCAATATCGCGCGTCTGCTGCGGTCCGGCAAGCTCGCCGGAACGGGCAAACTGGTGATTTTGCCGGTCGATCAAGGATTCGAGCATGGGCCGGCAAGAAGCTTTGCCCCCAACGCCCCCGGCTATAACCCCCACTATGATTTTCAGTTGGCAATCGATGCCGGCTGCAATGCGTACGCGGCTCCGCTGGGATTTCTTGAAGCCGGCGCTGCTGAATTTGCCGGCCGGATTCCGCTGATTTTGAAGTTGAACAATCACGATGTCTTGCATGACGAGAAGGATCCATTGCCGTCGGTCACCGGCAGTGTGAAAGACGCGCTCCGGCTCGGCTGTTCGGCCGTCGGATTCACGATCTATCCCGGCTCCTCGCACTGCAATGCCATGTATGAGCAGCTGCGGGCCATCGCGGAAGAAGCGAAAGCCAGCGGGCTGGCCGTGGTGGTCTGGTCCTATCCGCGCGGGTCTGTGTTGAGCAAGGAAGGGGAAACGGCAATAGATGTGGTGGCCTATGCCGCGCAGATCGCAGCGCAACTCGGTGCCCACATCATCAAGGTGAAACTGCCGACGGCGCATCTGGAGCAGGCCGCGGCCAAGAAGGTGTACGAGTCGACCCAAATTCCTATCAAGACCTTGGCTGAGCGGGTCAAGCATGTCGTGCAAAGTTCGTTCGACGGGCGCCGGATCGTCATCTTCTCCGGCGGGGCAAAGAGCGAAGACAAGAATGTGTTTGAAGAAGCACGGGCGATCCGAGAGGGCGGCGGGTTCGGGTCCATTATCGGACGAAACTCGTTTCAGCGTCCGAAAACGGAGGCGATCAAGTTCCTCCACACCGTCATGGGCATCTACTCGGGGGAGATTCAGTCGCAATGATAGGACCTGATCCAGGTGTGAGATCTCCTCGGCCTCAGCAGACTACGCGGTTCTGGGCGATTCCCGCGATGCTCTTGGGGGCGGGCATCGTGATCGGAATTATGACGGCGTCCAATCTGGGATGGCTGCCAAGCGGCACCGCTGGCCCTGAGCCGACCCCGGGTCCGATTGTGCGTCCGGTGGCGAGCGCGCCGCAGTTGCCGATGACCGGGGGGAACGGAAAAAACTTCGTTGAGATTGCGAAAATGGTGAAGCCGGCAGTCGTGAATATCGCCGCGACGCGGAGCGGGAAATCCGGTGACGGCCCGCAGAGTTCTCCGTTCGACGATCCGTTTTTCCGCCGGTTCTTCGGCGATGAATTTTTCAAACGAGATGCGCCGCAGCGAGAACGGAAAGAACGTGGCCAGGGCTCCGGAGTGATCGTTGACCCCAATGGATTGATCATCACGAACAATCATGTCGTAAACAAGGCAGATGAAATTCGTGTGGTGCTCTCCGATAAACGCGAATTCAAGGGCAAGCTGATCGGGACCGATGCCAAGACCGACGTCGCCGTCGTCAGGATCGAGGCGACCGGGCTGTCGACCATTCCCTGGGCCGATTCGGATCAGCTAGAAGTCGGTGAATTCGTCCTGGCAGTGGGCAGTCCATTTGGGTTGACGCAGAGTGTGACGATGGGAATCGTGAGTGCCGTGGGGCGGGCGAGCATGGGCATCGCCGAATACGAAGATTTCATCCAAACGGATGCCGCCATCAATCCGGGCAATTCCTGCGGGGCGTTGGTGAATGTCCGAGGCGAACTCGTCGGCATCAATACCGCGATTTTCAGTCAGAGCGGCGGGAATATG
>JBKJWE010000327.1:0-5156 GCA_046717045.1 Nitrospiraceae bacterium
CGCAGGACAATGGGTCCATGATGACCCGCGTGATCTCTCCGACCTCTTGGTCCGCGCAGCGGACTTTTGATTTGAGCTGGGGTTGCATCTTACTTTTTCTTGATCGGCTTCGGCGTATTGACCGCCGCGTTCTTGAAGGTCGAGAGCCAGGTTGCTAGAGCCACGACGTCTCTCTCTTCCATCAGATCCTTATACTTGTCCGGCATCTTCTTCTTTTCGTATTCTTTCTCGAATCCCTCGGCCATCCAGCTCTTTGGATCGAGAACCTTCTGCTTGATGTCGTCGACTGTGAGGTAGCTGCCGATGTTATCGAGCTCAGGGCCTCGCTTCTTCCCGCCTTCGCCCTTCAACTTGTGGCAGTTGTAACACTCTTGAAGCTCCCACTGTTCTTCGCCGAGTTTGAGAATGTCGCCGCCGGCCGCTCCAGTTGTCGCAGAGGGTGCGCCAGGACCGCCCGAGGCTTGTCCGGTCGAGGCTTGTTCGAGGCCGAGTGCTTTCATCCGATCCGCTAAGGCCTTCGCCTGCTCGTCGAGGGCCTTGGCCCGCGCGATCAATTCGTCGGCTTTGCCCTGCTCAGTCGCAGCCCGCTTGGGCTTGAGAATCTTTTCGATCTTGCCTTTTTCATCATTTGGATCGTACTGCGGCCACATCGACGCGCCGGCAATATACGCTGCACAGAGCACGACGTAGAATATCAGGATGGCGATCAGGGACTTGCCTCCGCTCATAGCCGTCATCGACGGCGCATCCAACAAGATGAACACGGCCGCGCCAAGCATCGCATAGGCAAAGAACATTATCTGGAAGACCACGGGAAACTCGAGCACTCTCGTTATCCCGACAAGGGCGCCACCCACCACGAGGCCGACCACCAACTTCTTGATCACATTCCCCATACAAATCCTCTTTCCTTCAGTACGGATGCCACGCCGGGCTCACTTGGCCCCTGCAGGAACTGGACTGCCTTCGTGCGCATGCCCCTTCGACTCGGAAGGCCGCAGCGTCACGAGAATGGCGAAACTCACGACGGCGTAAAAGACCACGGTGATCCCAGTGATCCACCAGGCCGAATAGGACAACGTCGGCGTAAAAGATTCGGCGGTAAAATCCGGCAACAGATTGTACGTGTGGAAATACTTCCGCAGCAGCGACCGCACCGCTCCCATCAAACCCATTGTCCAAATGGCGCTGAAGGCCAGGAAGATCAACACGAACTGGGAGACGAAATCGATCTTCCCCCAGACGATCGTGCCTTGGCTGATGCCACGATTGTAAATGATGTAGTTAACGACTGTGACAAAGACCAGCGTAAACGCCGCCGCGTTCTTCGCCGGCATCAGAGCCAGGAAGTTCCAGTCGGACGGCAATTCCAATTCTGCCACGAGCTTCGCGCCTGTCGGCACAAACCCATGTGGGGTCAGCCAGATGGCGTCCCCAACGATGACCATGAGGAAACCAACCTTGATGACAGTCCGAGAGGAGACGGTCCAGGGAACGAATTTTCCAAGCACCAGGAGTCCGATAAGGGGCAGGAGAAATAGCAGCGATCTGGGATCCGGAACCGGGAACATGTCCCAGGCCTTCCCCATTACCAATGGGATCGCGATCATGACAAGCGGTGCAAACACCGTCATCCTGACACGCTCGACCCCTTCGATACGCTTCATGCTTAGCCAGATATAGTAATTGCTGGCCAAGAAGATCAACCCGACCATCGCACCCTGCATCTCGAAGAACATGGAGAGTTGGTCCGCCATCATGTAGGGACAAATCGAGGCATCGTAATCACAGAGTTCATAGGCCAGCAGATAGCCCATGAAGGGGAGGAACAGCAACGCACCGACGCCGATGAGATTTCCGACGAAACCCATCCAATCGTAGTAGGCCCGTTCTTCCTCTTTCTTCGCCCCCATGTACATGTAGGCTGCGACCAGCCCCGTGATGAACCCGCCGAATGTGACATTGCCGACCAGACGGTGCAGGTTCATCGGCATCCAACTGTAGTTGAAGATTTTGTCCCAGAGCGTGGCCGTCGCCAAAAACTCGGCCGGCGAGACACCTTCCCCCTGACCGGGGTATTCATGAACGATGTCGGACCATCGATCACAAACAAGGTAATTGTGCCGATCAGGTTGAGCAACACACCCAGCGCGATATGCCGGGCTTTCATTTCACCTTTCCACGCATCCCACGAGTAGAAGTACAGATACAGTAGAATGGTTTCCCCGATGAACAGGAGCGGATAGATCACAGCAAAGAGCAGAAAGAAATGATTGATCAACCAGATGGTGAACTGCGGATAAGTCGCGAGCAACACGAAGATGAACAGGCCCCCCGTGAGGGCCGTCATGCTATAGAGAATGACCGTGACCTTCATGACCTCCTTCGCCAGTCGATCATAGCGCGGGTCCTGCTTGCGATACCCTAGCAATTCCGAGATCACCACGAAAATCGGAGCGCCGAGGATGAAGGCGGCGAATAAAATATGAAGTTGGGCGACGATCCAGACCGCAGTCCGATTCCCCGTGTAGGGAAACTCCACGGGGGGCGCGCCGGGCGCCTGCGCGTAGGCCGCGCCGCCGCACAACGCCAGAAGCGCAAAGAGAGCCAGAAGACTGCGCTGCCATGTTTTCATGATGTTTCCCCGCCCTCCTCCACTAGATCTCAGTTCGATAGGCACCCACTCTGCTGCTTACTTGGCTGCCGAGGCAACGGCGAGGTTGCCGGCGTCCGCCCATTGCTTCTTGTCGTTATCCCAGGCCTTGCCGGCCAAGCCGAAGTTCCTCTCGTACAACATCAACTTCCACCGGTCTTCTTCCGAAAGTTTGCTCTTCCAAGCTTTCATCTTCGTATTCGGGACCCCCTCGGAAATCCGCCAGAACCAGACGGAATCGGAGTACAACTTCATGCGCTCGCCATTACGGAAGTCTCGCGCCCCGGCCTTGACCGGCTTACCGTCTTTCCCGTGGCAGCTGGCGCAGTTCACATCGGGGTTCGTCTCACCGATGAAGAGCTTCCGTCCCTCTTCCATCTTCGCGGCATCCGCCCACCAGGCGGCCGGCATATGCTTGTCGGCATACTCAGCAGGAGCCGGAGGAGGCGGGACTACCGGCCCCTCGCCCCCTTCGCAGCCGACGACGGCCAATCCAATACCCATCAGGAATGCCAACTGAATGACCTTCATATCCATAACGATCCCTCACTCCTTAGTTAGAATCAAAAACGAAAAAAAACGCTTTCACCGGAGTGAAGCCACTCCTGCAAAAGCGCCGACAACCACGACATTCCTTGAAGCCACGCGCACTCACCCTCGCCATATCCATGTGACCGATCCGGCGAGGTGCACATCAGCCCCACGGACCGCCATCGGTGATTATTTCTTCCGTTTCCCCTGCGACTTCCCTCGTTTATCTTCCTGCTTCCGCTGCGAACGGATCGCTTTCCGCCCGATCAACCCACCAACCGCCGCGACAATCGCTCCAAGCGACCACCAGAGCCACGCGGGGGGGCTATTTATGTCGTGGATACAGCCCGCTCCAAAATTGACCTGGGTTATTCGCTCGGCCTCCAGGTCTTTGGGATCGAACTGGATCTTGCGGTTCTGCTGCTCTCCCTTTGCCTCTACCAGAAGCGGATCACCGAGATTCTCGTTATGGAGATGAAACGTCGCCTTGTAGTACCCATCGCTATCGGTCTTGACAATTTGCCCGTAGGAGATCTTGGTATCTTTGACCAAAACGTCGGTATTCGCGACTCCCTTCCCATCCGCCCCGCACACAATGCCTTCAACGGTGAAGCGATGATCAGCTTCGTGCGTGGCCGAGACCCAGGAGGGGCATGCGGCAATCACAACGCCACAGGCTGCCATGACGATCAGCCTTGTCCCGCTCCGTCTTACGTGCTTCAAACTGAGTGGCGTTCCCGTCGGTCGAATACGTGTTTTGGCTTCAGACAACAGCCAGCTTCGCCACGACGAGCGCCCCCCAGTTTTAAGGCCGATGTTTCTAACATAGGGCCCCTGGGTTGTCAACGAGAAGACAGGGCGATTTGGAGAGATGAAAAGTGCCCCAGTACGGCGCACGGAAAGGCGTTTTGCTGCGGAAATGCTCGGTGGTCGGGCCTGAGATTGGAATGGAAGAAGGAAGCCAAGCCGGATGCCGAAATTCAAGAAACTGTGGGGAATCGGGATCCCCGAGGGTCCCGAACGTCATCAGCTTCGTCAGCAGGCGGATCAAAAGGCCGTTCGGCAAGACCGCAGCGAGCGAAGAGGCGGAGTGTGATCATTCTCACCCGCCCACCCCGTGCCTGCCGAGACAGAATCTGTACCCGTAGCCGCACGTTAAGCCACTAAGCACCGTGAGAACGCCGCTCGGTGAGGGGGCGTCTCGACCGCCGGAGCAAGGCGAGTGAAAAAAGAGACTTTTTCAACAGCCTACTAGAGGTACCCTCTCGACTTGGCATCGGCGGCGACACGATCAGTTTCCGCTCGCCGCTCGGATTCCTTTTTCGAGATCCAGGTCTCCCAGGACTTGCCGTTCGCTGTGTCTTCACCGGTAAACGCGATCGTGGCGATGGCATTGAAGGAAATCCGTCGGGGGGCTGGATTGTCGGCAGGAAACAACTCGATGTAGGAATCGGCGCCTGCGACCTGCCGGTTGAAGAGATACCCGATGACTGATTCGCCGGATGTTAAGGAAAGTGTGACGTCGCCACGGTAGTCGAAGGCTAACTCGACGGCTTCGGCCGTTTCTGCCGAGGATGCAGGCCGAAAGACTCGCCTTTCAAGCGAGCCAATTCCGGCCCCGCTGATATGCTTCTTAGTGTCAGTCATGATCGAGGCACGCGATGCGTGCCTATCGGGAGGTCGGCAGCAATGTCAACTTGGCCGTCCGGGCAAATCCCGAGAGGGTGCCGAACGTATCTTCGACGGCCGACGCTTCATAGCCGCAGTGCACCATGCAGTCGGCGCATTTTTCATTCCGGCCCGTGCCGTAGTTGTCCCACTCCGTCAGCTCCATGAGTTCACGAAATGTTTTCGTATAGCCTTCTTGGAGCAGATAGCAGGGCTTCTGCCAGCCGAAGACGTTATAGGTCGGATTCCGCCAGGGAGTGCATTGATACTCCCGCCGGCCCATGAGGAAATCTAAGAACAGCGG
>JBKJWE010000328.1:0-4115 GCA_046717045.1 Nitrospiraceae bacterium
TGATCTCGTGCTCATTGACGGGGGGCTGGGTCAATTAGCCGCCGCGATGGAGGGGCTGAGACAAGCCAGCCAACCGGATCTGGCCATCATCGGCCTCGCCAAAGCCAAAGGCGACAAAGAGGAACGAATCTTCCTCCCAGGACGCAAGAATCCTATCCTGTTGCGCCCGAATGCGCCGGCAACCCATCTCGTCCAACGCATCCGCGATGAAGCCCATCGGTTTGCCATCGCGTTTCATCGCAAGCTTCGCAGCAAAGCGCTGCTTGGGTCTCAATTAGACCAGGTCATCGGCATAGGTGAAATTCGGCGTGCATCGCTCCTGCGTCGCTTCAAGACCGTGGAAGCAATCCTGACCGCCTCGGACCAGGACCTTCATACCGCCGGCCTGAGCGAACACACCATTCACCGTATCCGTCAGCTAAGGGACAACCTGCCATCTCAAGACAAACTCCAATCTCAATAGGGCGATCCGACAACGCCTAATTAAAAGAAACAAAGCGTAAGTATCGGGTCGGGGACCGCCGAGGCCCCTCCTGAAACCCACCAAGACCCATTGCATGAGGGCCTAACGACCCCCTAGCTTTTCTAGGACCAACCGCCCTATCCTAGCCGCATTATTTACGAGGGTTCGTGACAAAATCGCCTCGTGAACCAGAAATGGGTCCGCAATGAGCACGTCTCGAGACAGCACGAATCTTCCCTTCGCCGAAGTCGTCCACCTCCGGACGCTCGTCGCCCAACTTCAACAAGAGCGGGCCGCGCGGCTGGAACAAGCGATTCCTGCTCTCGAGGCGGAGGTCTCACGGAAGCACCAGGCAGAAGCGGCGCTCAAAGCTACCGAACAACAGTACCAGCTTCTGTACAACGACAATCCCTCCATGTACTTCACCCTCTCACAAGAGGGCACCGTACTCTCCGTCAATCGATTCGGCGCTGACCAACTGGGCTACCACGCCGAGGCCCTCATCGGCCAATCGGTCCTCAAGGTATTCCTGCCGGAAGATCATCAGACCGTCCTCGGCCAGCTGATCGTGTGCGCGTCGAGCCCGTCCAAACTCTTTCAGTGGGACATTCAGAAGATCCGGCAGGATGGCACGCGCATCTGGGTCCGGGAACGCGCGCGCGCCATTCATGACCAAGATGGCCGAGTCCTCATCCTCGTCGTCTGCGAAGACATCACGGTGCAACGCACGTCCGAGGAACACATGCGCCGGACGACGCAAGCGTTGCAGACTCTTGTCCAGATGTCGCCTCTGGCCGTCATGGCATTGGATGACAGCGGCGAGACCGTGACTCTATGGAATCAGGCGGCCGAATCGATGTTCGGATGGACCGCAGCCGAAGTACTGGGTCGCCCCGTACCCTTCTTGTCCTCCGACCAACGCGAAGAATCCGACCGTCTCTTCGACGAATTTCTCCGGCAGGGCTATCTCTCCGGAGTCGAACTTCGGCGGAGGAGACGAGACGGATCTCCCATCGACCTGGCGCTGTGGGCCACCGTGTTGAAAGACGCTCATGGCATCGGTACCGGCACGTTGGGGTTCTTGGCCGACATCACGGGTCGCAAGCAGGTTGAGTCGTCGCTGCGTGACAGCGAAGACCGCTGGCGCGCGCTGTTCGAACATGCCGGAGTCGGCATCGCGCAAATCGGGCTCGACGGACAATTTTTACGGGTCAACGCGCGGCTCTGTCAGACCCTTGGCTATGCGTCGAAGACGCTGCAACAGCAGACGTTTCAGGCCCTCACACATCCTGACGATCTCGAACCGAATCGGCAGTTGCTGAACGTGCTCGTCAGCGGCACGCGCCCGTCGTGCACCATGGAAAAACGGTATCTCCGGAGCGACGGGATCTGGCTCTGGGCCAATCTGACCGTTTCACTGGTTCGTGCCGCCTCCGGCGCGCCGGCCTACTTCATCGCCGTCGTCGAAGATATCTCCGAGCGCAAACAGGCCGAAGAAGCGTTACGCCTGAGCGAAATCCAATGGCAACGGTTCGTCGCCGACGCGCCGGTCGGGATGGTGATCGTGGACGAGCACCATTGCCTCCTCAAAGCCAATAAGGCCTTCTGCGCCCTCACGGGATATGACGAACACGAAGTCATCGGCAACAGCATCGCGCTCTACACGCACCCCGACGACCTGGCGTCCGATCTGGAACTCATGGACGAATTTTTCGAGGGGAAGCGCACGGGGTACACCTATGAAAAACGCTATGTTCGGAAATGCGGCGAGATCATTTGGGTGTCCGTCAGAACCACGAAGATGGCCCTACCGGGTCATGCCGATCCGCTGTTACTCGCCGTGGTCGAGAATATCACCGAACGGAAGCAAGCCACCGAAGAGCGCGAGCGGCTGAGTCAAGACCTGCATGACGACGTCCTGCAGTCGCTGTATGCCATCGGCATGGGATTGGAGCTTACGCAGCAGCGGGTGAAGCTGCGGTCGAGGACGGCCGCCAAGCGGCTCGAAGGATCGGTGGCGCAGCTCAACAACGTGATTCGCGAGGTCCGCAGCTTCATTCCACGCGTCCAGCCCCCGACAACCCTGTCGGCGACCTTCGATCACGCGATCCTCGCGCTGGTCGAGTCCTTGACCGTGAACGGCGTCGGTAAGATCGCCCTCGATATCGATGATACGATCGCCCAGACGCTCACCCCCATGCAATGCACCCACTTCCTCAGTATCGCGCGGGAAGCCTTGAGCAACAGCCTGCGCCATGCCCGCGCCGGCCATCGAACGCTGACACTTCGCCGATCCCGCGGACAGATCCGCCTCACTATCAGCGACGATGGCATCGGATTTCGGCTCGCCACGCATTCCTCGAACGGAATGGGCCTGAGAAACATGCAGTCGCGGGCGCGGAAGATGGGCGCCACCTTCACGATCGCCTCGCGCCTGGGAAAAGGCACGCAGGTGAGGCTCTCCCTCCCACCCGCGTTGAGGCAGAATCGATCGAAAAAGGCTGCTACACGCCGTCGGCTGCGCCGGCACCGTAGCCAACCGGGTTGACAAATTTCCCGTTCCCTTTCATCCTACGGCACTCCTCTCATCGTGAGATAACGTGATCTTATTGCCGCTGTTCTCACGCCTGCAGAATCTTTCCACCTTCGCTGGATTCGTTTCCCTTCTCGTTGGAATGCTGGTCCTCATCGGCTGGACTGTCGACAGCCCCTGGCCCAAGAGCGTCGTACCAGGCTTCTTCGTCATGAAAGCCAATACCGCCGTCGCGTTTGTGCTGAGCGGCGTAGCCTTATGGGCCGCTGCTTCCCGCCCAACGACCCAGACGGCCCAACGATGCGTTATTGGCGCGGCCTGCGGAGTCATGGCCATCGGCCTGCTTACCACGCTGGAATATGCAATCGGATGGAATCCAGGGTTCGACCAGTGGTTGTTTCAAGAGCCGATCGACTTCGTCGGGCCATGGCCTCCAGGTCGCATTGAGCTCACTACCGCCATCTGTTTTGTACTGTTTGGGACGGCACTCCTCCTGAGGAACAGAAGCCGCGCGCCCTGGTCATATATCTGTGAAGGGTTCACGCTGGGGGGGTTGCTCCTGGCCTTTCTCTCGCTCCTGGGGTACCTCTATCACGTCCATTTCTTTTACGGAATCGGCCGATTCACTCTGATGGCTCTGCATACAGCCGTCATCTTAATAGTGGTCGGAACCGGAATTCTCTTCCTTGAACCCCACCGCGGACTGATGGCCGTCATCACAAGCCCCGAGGCTGGAGGGAGGATGCTGAGGCGTCTCCTACCTGGCATCCTGTGTATCCTTCCCGCCCTCGGCTGGATTCGACTCACGGGCGAGCGCCAGGGTCTCTATGAAACAGAGATGGGGCTGGCCATCTTTGCCAGCCTGGCCACAGTAGCCCTCTTCGGCTTGCTGGTGTGGACGGCGAGCTCCGTCAATGATGCGTCGAAGATCCGCGATCTCGCATGGCGCAGTCGTGGCGAGAGTGACCAGCAGTTTCGTCGATTGGCGGAAACGATCCGGGAAAGCGAAGAGCGGTTCGAGAAAGCCTTCCGCTCCAGCCCCCATCCCATGGGCATTACCGAACTGAAAAGCGGGATTTGCCTGGATGCGAATGATGCCTGTTTGGCCCTCTTCGGATA
>JBKJWE010000329.1:0-4775 GCA_046717045.1 Nitrospiraceae bacterium
TGTGGAGAGGGAGATCGCTTTTCCGAATATCAAGGTCGCTGCGTCGATATCTCCTATGGGCGACATGGACGATCGGCTCACCTGTGTCTGGCGAGCGGATGTTTAAGCAGGCTGGGGTCATGCTGTACACGAAAATCGTCCTGCTGTATGGCACCGTAACTTATGCAGCCCATCAAGTTGGGCTCTCAATCGAATCGCTGTCGTTCTTACCGGGATACGGCTTTGCCATTGCCGCATCGACAATGGTCGGGCAGAGCATTGGAGCGGGGAAGTATGTGCGGGCCAAGTTAGAAAACTGGGAAGCGAACCGACTGGCCTCCGTCGCGATGGCCACGATGGGCATCTTGTTCTTCTTTTTCCCTTACGCGTTGCTCCGTGCCTTTACGAATGACGAAGACGTGGTTGAACTGGGAACCGTTTTCCTTCGCATCGTGGCTATCCTCCAAATCCCCCTGGCACTCACGATGGTTCTCGCTGGTTCGCTGCGCGGCGCAGGGGATACACGCTTCATCATGTGGGCGACCACCGTCGGCATGTGGGGCGTGCGTGTTCCGCTAGCTGTGCTCACAGGCTTGGTCTTCAAACTAGATATTCTCTATGTGTGGAGTGCGATGATCGCAGACTGGACGGTGCGGATGGGATTGCTGCTCTGGCGGTATCAATCAGAGCGCTGGAAAGCGATTCAGGTGCTTCGTTAAGCCGGCTTGGAAGGCTCGCAAACCTGAATCGACGGTCTGGTGTCGGTTCCCCTGCCCTTGGTTACCTCGATTCGAGTCACTCCCTTAACATTGGCGCACAGATCGCCGAGACCGGGAGTCACTAAGCGGAACGGACCGCCTTTCGCGTCAGGCAACCCTGTTCCATCCAGTTCATAGACGAGAACCCCATACTCTCTTGCCTGTTGGAGGGTGAGACAAGCGGAATATTTTCCGTCCAACGAATGAAAGCTGACATGATCCGCCCCGATGGCCAGCGCCGGAATATCGAGGAGACCCTTCACACGAATCCCTCGCCCCTTCATGTTCGGCATCACCGTCGAAACATCCAGGTGGTGTTCCGCAGGCAACGCCGCCAACGACGTGCGATCGAGTGACACCGGCTGAACCACCGCCCCCTCAATCCGCACGATACCGGGGCCGGATCGGTCTCGCTCGGTGATCGTTTTGATCAGCGCAGTCAGCATCTCGTTCACCGGCGTCGGGACGCCAAACTCGCGCCCACATTTTGCGACATAGCCGTTGAGATAGTCGATTTCGGTCGGTCGTCCCGCCTTCCAATCGTCATACATCGACGTATGGATGTCCCGAATCTCTTGCGACCAACGCACGACTTTCTCCGCCATGTCTGAAGCGAGCGGTACTTTCATCGCCGCCGCCACTGCTGCGACCTCGCCGACAATCTGCTCTATCACCCGCATCATTTCAGGATGGTCGAGTGCTTTCGCGACTTTGTCGTCGATCAGAACCGTCAAGGGATTGAAGACGCAATTCCAGCACATTTTGTCCCACTTGCTGCGGCGCACATCGTCGGTCAGCTGGCAGGGAATCCCCGCTTGTTTGAACAATTCGGCGATGGCCAACAGCCGCGGGCTCTTGTGCCCCATCAACTCGCCGATTGCGACGGCCCCCTTCTTATAGTGATCGATGACACCAGGCGCGGCGATCTTGGAGTAAATGAAGGCGACTCCCCCCACGACACAGTCTCGCTGGAAACGTGTCAGAATACGATCTTCCGTATCGACACCATTTTGTAGCGTGAGGATCACCGTCTGGTCAGTCATGACCGGAGCAATCTGCGTCATGACTTCATCGAGATCGTAGGCTTTGACGGATAGAATGATCAGATCCGGTTTGGGCAGTTCGCACGGATCGGAAGCGGCGGGCGGATGAACGGCAAATGTGCCGGTGGCACTTCGAATCGTCAACCCATTCTGTTTCACCGCTGCAAGCGTCTGGGGCCGCAGCAAGAATGATACGTGAGAATTGTTCCTGGCCAAGTGCGCGCCAAAATACCCACCAACAGATCCGGCACCCACCATCAGAATGTTCTTCATCGCAGCATTCCTCGAAAAGAGTTCGTACTATAACATGCAGCCGACACCCCTTGAAGTGGGATAAAATGCACGATCATGACAGCTGACTCATTGCTCGACGCGCGAGCGAGAATTGCCTCCGCTCACATCATTACAATTTTAACCGGAGCCGGCATCTCCGCCGACAGTGGTGTGCCGACGTTCCGTGGTCCGGACGGTTTGTGGCGCAACTTCCGCGCAGAAGACCTGGCGACCCCCGAAGCATTCGAACGTGACCCGCGCCTCGTGTGGGAATGGTACAATTGGCGGCGCGAATTAATTGCCACACAGGAGCCCAATCCTGCACACTTCGCCCTGGCCGAGCTCGAACAACGTTTGACCGATAGAATGTGGCTGATCACACAGAATGTGGATGGCCTCCATCGACAGGCCGGCTCACGGAGGGTGTCGGAAATTCACGGCAATATCTGGATGGTTCGTTGCACCGGCTGCGGGAACCTCGCAGAAGATCGTCGTGTGCCGATGCCGATTCTCCCAATCTGCCACTTGTGCGAGGCGTTACTGCGGCCCCACATCGTCTGGTTCGGTGAGTCGCTTGATCCAGCCGACCTTCGCCAATGCGGGGAGTCACTCCGGTCCTGCGACCTTCTACTCGTGATCGGCACGTCTGGGGTCGTCTATCCGGCTGCGGGCTTTGCGTCGCTGGCCAAAGAGACCGGTGCGACCGTCGTGGAAATCAATCTCGACGAGACCCCGCAATCAGATCTCGTCGATCTGTCGTTGCGAGGTCGAGCGAAGGATCTGGTTCCCCAGCTCTTATGATTTGGTGATGAGGGGAAAAATTTCTTCGAGAGTGCGGATCACCGGAACTGCTTTGCTCTCCGCTTTGCCATGACGATCCAACAACACTCCCGTGAGTCCCGCTTTTGTCGCCCCTTCTGCGTCATCGCGAAGACTGTCCCCCACATGCACAGCCTCAGCCGGATCGACGGCATGCTTCCCCAACGCGATTTCAAATATTTTCGGCGCTGGCTTTGCCGCTCGTGCCATGCTGGAGATCGTCACCGTATCGAAGAACTCTTCGATCCCAAGCCCTCGTATCACTGGGAAAAGCCGCGAATCGAAATTGGAGACGATCCCCAGCTCGAAGCCCCGCTGTCGCAACTGCGTGAGCACCGGCAGCGTTTCCGGGTAAAGCACCCAGGACCGTGGGTTTTCAAACACCTGAAAGACCTCTTCGAAAAACTCGTCGAATCGCTCGAACATGCCGACCCGATAAAACACGTTATGCACCAGATCGAACCACCACATCCGTTCGCATTGTTTCAACTCCTTCGGATCTGTGGCCGCGAATACCGGGGGAGGCGCATCGCGAAACGCCCGTTGAAAGGCTTGAGAAATAGCGGACCGTGATTCAGCCGTCTGCTGAAACCCGTGCCGTACCGCATGGGTCAGATAGATCTCGCCCACCGATCCATTGATATGGAACAACGTTTCGGCGGCATCGAAAAAGATCACTTGAATAGAGGTCGTCATCGCCTACCCTCTCGCCTCCCTAGGCCGGATTAGCGACACTTCCAAAACCGACATCAAAACAAGCATGTATCGTTCGTTTTCTTGACAGAAAATACCCTCACTGATAGCTTCGATATAGTTCCGTAAAATTGGAGAGTTACGTGGCTTCTACCATCTTCGTCATCGACAGCAGCCCGGCCGTCCGGCGCGTGGTCGAAGAGGTCTCGGTCCCGGAGGGGTTCGAGGTCGTAGGCTTTCAAGACGGCCCGGCCGCCCTGGAAGCCGCTCGCCGCATCAGCCCCCACCTGATCATTGCTGACTATCATCTCGACAACATCACCTTCTCAGGGTTCTGCAAAGAGGTCCACAAACTGGACAACTTGTCTGAAACATATATTGTCACATTGGTCAGCCCATCCGATCGGCTCGATGAAAACCAAATGCGTTCCTGGGGAGTGAAGGCCTCTCTCTCCAAGCCATTTCAAGCCGACAATCTCATCGACGTGATCAAGGATCTGGAAGAACAGCACGCCTCCCGAACCAACGTAAAGAAGAAAAGTCGTACATGGCCGCCGGTGTTTAGCTCGACAGATGCTGATGACGACTTGGACCTCGGCGCTGGCTTGGACGACGGCCACACCGAGGAAGAAGAAACTCAGGCCATCATTCCCCCAGCCAACCCCAAACCGAAAGACACCTCCGTGACCACTACCGCAAAGACCTCCTCATCTGCGCCGGAACCGGAAGATGCCATGAAGGGCCTGTTCGGCCAAATGCTCCAATCCATGTCCGAACGGACGGAAAAGAAGATTAACGAATTGCTGCCGCAAATGGTAAGCAAAGACCTCACGAGCCATGTCACAAAAGCGGTCGAGGCGGAAGTGCGGACGCAAATGGGCGCGTCGCTCTCACAAGAACG
This sequence comes from Nitrospiraceae bacterium, assembly GCA_046717045.1. Lineage (GTDB taxonomy): Bacteria > Nitrospirota > Nitrospiria > Nitrospirales > Nitrospiraceae > JBKJWE01. Next base: position 4,467 of record JBKJWE010000329.1, read on the forward strand.
GCTCGCTCAGATTCTCGAGCCGCTGCTGACCAAGGAACTCCCCAAGATCCTCAAGCTGGAAATGCCGACGCTCGAGCCGAACATCCGACACAGTATCTTTGAAATTGCCAGCCCCCTCATTAAAGAACAAATCGAACAACTCGTCCGCGAACAGGCCGATCTCGTTCGAACGAAACTGCCCGACCTGGTCCGGGAGCAACTGGGCTCGGTCGAAGAACTCGTGAAGAAAGAGATCGAACAGGCTGCAGCCAAGCAGGCCGCGGACATCGTCGAAGGTGTCGTTCGCACCGCCGCAGAACAGCAAGTCGA
>JBKJWE010000330.1:0-3857 GCA_046717045.1 Nitrospiraceae bacterium
CCCACGCCCGCGTTCGCGGGCGACGATCATCGAGCATCCGCACTACTATCGAATCAGAAATCACATCATTCATTTCCTTGTTCGCCACGCGAAGCATGAACCGAGCGGTGACGGAGCACCCGCCGACAACTCCGTGAGCGAGGCCCCGGTAGAAGTCAATTTCGAGAAAGAATCACCTCGTGCGCAGCTGACCGCGTTGTAGAGCATCACGGAGAAACCAGGAGGAGGATCATGGAGAAGGATGCCGTTCGGAAGGCGATAAAGGCTAAGCGACTCGCCAAGAAGGTGACGATTGCCGACGTCGCGAAAGTCGTCGGGAAAAACCCGACATTTGTCGCGGCGGCGTTACAAGGTAACCATAAGCTCACGGCCGACGAAGCCAAGAAGGTCGGCGATCTGTTGGGATTAGACACCGAGCTCACTGCATCGTTGAGCAAGTTCCCGGTGCGAGCCGATTTCCCGAATACGACCGATCCGTTCAAGTACCGGTTGATGGAGATCATCGGCGTCTACGGCGATTCGATGCGCGAGCAAGCGAACGAGATGTTCGGTGACGGCATTATGAGCGCGATCGATTTTACGCTCGATATGGAAAAAGTGACGGGGAGCCAAGGCGAAGCGCGTTGCAAGATCACGTTGAACGGCAAGTGGCTGGAGTACAAGACGTTCTGATCCAAGGGCTGGAGACGGGAAATATGTAAGGCACGCAACCGAAGAGACCCCGACGGCGGGGAACGTCGGTTGTCGAGTGAGATGCGGTCAGAACTGAGACAATGACGTCCTCAGTTCGTTTCCGCAGCAGCAGGGACACGGACAAAGGCGTCCGTCATTCATCCAAGAATGGTGGGCGCCTTTGTGTTTGTGGAACTGAGTCGTTCAGGGTCAAGAGGCGAGAGGCGAGAGAATGGAGTGCTTATGTTGAAACGGATCGGAAGACGCGGATGGCCGGCTATTGGCTTCCTGAGTGTGTGTGCGACCGAGCCGGCGCAGAGTTGGGCCCAGACGGTGGCAGCCGGGTCCTCGATCAGCGGAGCGGATACCGCGTGGGTGTTGATCTCCTCTGCGTTGGTCCTGGCGATGATCGTTCCCGGACTGGCCCTGTTCTATGGCGGGCTGGTGCGGAGCAAGAACGTCCTCGGCACGATCATGCACAGTTTTGTGATCCTGTGCGTGGTCAGCCTGCTGTGGGTACTGGCTGGCTACAGTCTGGCATTCGGTCCCGATGTGAAAGGATTCATCGGCGGCCTCGACTGGGTCGGATTGAACGGAGTGGGGTTGGCTCCGCATGCGACCTATGGGCCGACCATCCCGCATCAGGCCTTCATGATTTTTCAAATGATGTTTGCGGCGATCACGCCGGCCTTGATTACCGGAGCCTTTGCCGAGCGGATGAAGTTCAGCGCGTTGCTGATGTTTTCAGCGCTCTGGTCCATCGTGATCTATTGTCCCGTCGCCCATTGGCTGTGGGGCGGCGGCTGGCTGGCAGGATTAGGGGCATTGGACTTCGCCGGAGGCGCGGTGGTGCACACCACGTCCGGCGTCAGTGCGCTGGTCTGCGCCTTGGTGCTGGGTGCTCGTCACGGATATGGAACGGATTACATGGCGCCGCACAATCTGCCGATGGTGCTCTTGGGGACCGGACTTCTCTGGTTTGGGTGGTTCGGGTTTAACGGGGGAAGCGCGCTGGGCGCCAATGAGACGGCCGTCGTGGCGTTTGTGGCGACCCACACCGCCGCCGTCGCGGCAGCGCTGAGCTGGATGGCCGCCGAATGGGTACATCGCGGCACACCGACCGTACTCGGCATTGCCAGCGGCGCCGTGGCCGGGCTGGCCATGGTTACGCCGGGAGCCGGGTATGTCGGTCCGTTCTCCGCGCTCCTGATCGGGCTTGCCGCCGGGGGACTCTCCTATCTGGCGATCATGAAAAAGGGACGGTTCGGCTATGACGACTCCCTGGACGTGGTCGGTATTCACGGCGTTGCCGGTGTGGCGGGCATGTTCTTGACCGGTCTCCTGGCGTCGAAGGCGGTGAATCCCAGCGGGGCGGACGGATTGTTGTTGGGGAATGCGGCCTTCTTCGGCGCGCAAGTGCTGACCGTGATGGTCGTCGGGGTCTTCTCCGCAATCGGGACGTGGGGCATTCTCAAGCTCGTGGATCGGCTGGTCGGGCTGCGTGTCTCGCCGGAGCAGGAGCGGATGGGTTTGGATATCAGCCAACACAATGAACGGGCCTATTCATAATGGAGGGTGCCATGAGCGTGATGTCAGAAGAGAGGACCAACGTATCTGCCAGTGAGAGGCGACTCTTGGAAGTGCTGCGCGAGAAGGGTCCACGGACGCTCGAAAGTCTGTGCACGTTTCCCGATATGAGTTGGGCACAGGTGCTATTGGCGGTTGATCATCTCAGCCGGTCTTGGGAAGTGGCCATTGAGCGAATCGGGTCGTGCGAGTACCAAGTGTCGCTGAAGGGGCCGGGCGCGTGATGCAGCCTCCTGATCCGACGCTATCGTTACTGGTTTCGACGACGTTGCTGCTGTTGACCGTGCCGGGGGTCGCACTCTTCTACGGCGGTATGGTGCGGAAGAAAAACGTCCTCAACACGATCGCGCTGCCTCTCGTCGCGCTCGCGCTCGTCTCGGTCGAATGGGGGTTCTTCGGTGACTGGCTGACGTTTGGCCGCGAGACAGGCGGCGCGGTCGAACGCGCGGCGAGCGCGGAGCCGTTGCGTGTTGTGTATCACGGGATGATGGCGTCGCTGGCGCTGGCTCTGGTTGCCGGAGGGCTCGTGGAACGAATCCGGTTCTCGTTCTTTCTTCTGTTCGGATTTCTCTGGGTCCTCGGGGTGTATATCCCGTTGGCGCACTGGTTCTGGGGAAGCGGCTGGCTGACCAATCTGGGATGTCTGGATTTCGCCGGCGGGGCGGTGATCCACATCAGTGCCGGCGTCAGCGCCTTAGTGGGTGCAATCGTGATCGGTCCCCGCCAGGGGTATGGACGGATCGAGATGATACCGAACCATTTGCCGTTCTCGTTCTGCGGGGCGGCGTTGATGTGGGTGGGCTGGTTCGGATTTACGGGCGGTCCTGCATCGGCGTCGATGGCGACGGTCACGGGCGCGTTTGTGGCCATTCAGCTATCCACCGTGGCTGCTGCACTGGCCTGGATGGCGGTCGAGTGGCTCCAGCGGGACAAGCCGACGGCCTTGGGGACGGTGAGCGGCGCTGTGGCCGGGCTGGTGGCCATCGCTCCGGCAGCCGGCTATGTGAGTCCCCTCTCAGCCATCGTGATCGGGATCGGGGCAGGAGGGTTCTGCTACATGGTGGTGAATTACGTCAAGCTCATTCTGGGATATGACGACTCGCTCGATGTCTTCGGTATGCACGGCGTCGGCGGAACGTGGGGCATGATCGCCACGGGACTCTTCGCGTCTGCCGAGGTGAACCCGGATGGGAGCGATGGGTTGTTCTATGGGTATCCCTATCCATTGTTTGCCCAAGGAGTCGCCGTGCTGGTGACCTGGGCTCTCGCAGGAGTCGTGACGTTCCTGCTGGTGAAAGCTCTCCAACTGATCGTGCCGGCGCGTGTCGATGGGGAGGCGGAGATGATGGGGCTGGATCTCAGCCAACACGGAGAGAAAGGATACACGGGGTAAGCCATGGCCATTCTTCACGATGATGCCGGTCGGCGCCGATTTCTCAGCCAGGCGGTCATGGGATTTGGCGTGTTGTTCGGGATCGGGATGCTGGGGCTTCGCTTCCTTCAGTTCCTCATGCCGAATCGACAGGCGAGGCAAGCGGAGGCTGTCTTGATCGGCGCCGAATCCAGAATCCCGGTGGGCGAGGCGGTGCCGATGGATC
>JBKJWE010000331.1:0-5329 GCA_046717045.1 Nitrospiraceae bacterium
TCACACGTTATGGTATTTGGAGTTCCAACGTCGGCCTGATATCCACCGACTTACCGAGCGAACCGAGACCGAAATGCGTATCGTCCTCGATCTCATGGGCGCTCCGACGGCCCTTGGGGGATTCAAACACGAAATCCGCCGTGACCGTCTTCTTAGCAGGAACGGTCACTTTCTTTTCCAGCGTCGTCCCGACACCGGGATGCCAGGCCATCAATGTATAGTCGCCCGGAGGTACATCAGCCAGCGAGAAGGCCCCATTGGCGCCGGTCAGCATGTAATAGGGATTATCCACCGCCATCCCCCAACTTTCCATGTAGGCGTGGAACCCACACTGCATCACGAAAATCCGTCGATTTTTCGTCATATGGATGACTTCGGTCATCGGCTGGCCGGCAAGATGCTCATGGCTGTCGGCCCCTACGGTGCGCTTGTGATGCGGATTCATGGGCAGCGGAGTATTGAAGAGCACCCGCGGGCCGAGATGCGACGTTTCGTAGGCCTGGATGTCGTGAAATACCGGGTCCATGTTCACCCCCTTGACGTCGGCCTGATCCTTCACCACATTCACAAACGGCAGAAAGCGACAATCCCGAGCTTCGATCGTCGGCGGTTCGAACGCGAAGGGCTTCCCCTTTGTCGCATCCACCAATACGACGACTGCGTCTTTGAGCCCTCCGTCGGCCGCAACAGAAAATTCTTGAAGAATGCGCCACCCGGTTCCAGTGGAAATCCGCCCGCAATAGACCGGATCGGGGAACGTAATCAAGTTGAACCCTTTGGGGATCGGCTTGCCTTCCGTCATCGTAACCTTGCCTGAGATGGTGCCTCCGTCGGTGACGTGAATCTCTTCATAGGCCCAGGACGCCGACAGTCCCAGCATCAGCCATCCGCACATCAAGAACAACAGCGCCCTCATGATTCCTCCACGATTCTTCAATGTGATCGAACTGAAAGCTCGACTATCGTACCAAAAGGCCGTACCAAAGAAAAAGGGGGAGACCTTTCGGCCTCCCCCTTCTCGCTCTCACACCCTGCACGAGGCAGGATACGCAGTCTTATTTGACCGCGACCGGAATGACCTGCGCCGGCTGCTCAACCGATGCGCTCTTCATCCCGGTGCCGGCGCCCTGCAACGGCAACAGCCGCTGATCGCCGGATGGCAATACACGGAGGTAGCCCCACTGTCCGGACTGCGAGTACGGCAAGCGCTGGTTGCTGTATACGAAATCGCCGGGCAGGCGATAGGGTCCACCGGCCGACGGGATAAACGCATCGAGCACTTCCGAACCGGAGAACTCGACGACGCTGATCTGATCCGCGCCGCGCATGAAGGGCTCGATCGGCCACTCATGCTTTTCAACGCTGAACATCCCGTTCTGCTCGTTGCTGGCGCCGATCACATGGATCCGGACCGGATCGCCCGTATGCGCTTCGATCAACGGAGTGGCTGGATCTTCCGGCTTGTCCGCTTTGCAAGGCTGGAAGACTTTGCCCAGGGAGCAACCTTGTTCTTCGCGATACTTGTAGGGTTCCGACCGATAGTTCACGCCGGTCAGACCGGCCACGTTCTGCACGTACGGCATAAAACTCGTGCCGATGATGTTGTCTTCGTCCTGGAAGAACAACGCCACGTCACGATAATTCGGCCGCAGCTCGTTCCCCGGCACCGACCGATCGATGATCACGTCGGCTGCCCAGGCGTTCTTATTCGTCAGATCGGCGCCGGTCTTCGGATCGCGGTACTTGGATCCCTTCGGACCCACCACCACGGCGCCGAACAGGCCGTTACGCGGATTCGTCATCACATTGCCCCAGTCCCACACCAACGACGTCGTTTCTCCGATGAACGGGTCCGCATAGTAGGTGTAGGTCCGCTCCGCGCCCGGGGCGATCGTCTGGTCGCCGGCGTTGTTGCCGATATTGGCGCCCATCGAATCCTTCGGATCAAAGGCCAATCCGATAGCCGAGAACGAGGCTTTGCTGTCCTTCATCTTGTTCTTCAAATGCACTTTCACGCAATCCCCGGTGTTCACGCGGAGCGTGAGCGGCATCGGTTGGGCTGCGCTGCCCACCTTGGCCGTATCTTCCTCCAACGCGTAGATCTTGGCGTCGGGGTTGGTGATTTGAATCTTCCGCTCGAAGTCCACTTCGATCGACTCAGGCGCCTTCGCATTGAACTTCATGGCCGGATAATCCAAAGCTACTACGTTGAAGTTCTTCACCGGCGCGTCCGCCGGACACACCGGCACCGCCTTCGGAATCTCACCCTTGATCGAGAAACCGGCCGGGAGTTTTTTCAGATCGGCCTGTTCTTTGTCGAAGACCCGGATGATACCCCAGGCCCCTTCGGAGAACTTCGAGGAACGACCGTTGAAATGGATGTAGTCGCCCGCCTGTAGCCGCGGTCCACCGGCCTCCGGGACCACAAGGTCGTAGCGCTCCGCAATTCCGATGTGCATGGAGTTTTTGCGGTTCGCATCACCCGCATAGCGCTCGCTCAAGAACGTGTGACCCGCGATGGTCCAGGTCATCGTCTCGTTCATCAGCGTGTGCAGGAGACGGAACACCATCGTGTCTCCCGCGTAGGCGCGGAGCAACGGCGTGTACGGATCTCCATGGATCTGACTGTTGAAGATCTGCGAGGAATCAGGATTGGTTGCCAACCGCTGTGCGATTGGGCCAGCCCTGAAGTTCAAGCCGCTGCCGGTGGTGTGCGTCCCACCGTTCAGGAACGGCATCGGCGTCATGTAGAGTTTATCCGGCATCATGAACGAGACCGTCTTGCCTGCTTCGAGCGCCACTTCGATCGGCTGCCCTGGCGGGTTGCCCGCAGTCACGATATTGACGGTGTGCGGCACGGTGTCATGTACCTGCACCATCAACTCGCGGAAGCTGTTGTTCACGCCATGACCCACCGGCTCGACCGTGCGGATGTCCGCCACTGGGCCGCTCCGGATATGCTTCCCAGTCTTCGGATCATGATAGGTCGAGCCGACCGGTTCGGCGATGAACGTGCCGAATCCACCGTGCGGCCAGGTGGTCGCGCCGAATGCGTGATCGTGCCAGAAGACCGTTCCCACGTCCGCATCGACCCAGAACCGTTGCCGGACGAACTCCACCGTGATGATGTCGTTCGCAGGGTGGTCGTTTTTCAATCCCTTGGTCAAGGTGATCGTATTACCGCTGATCGCCTTGATGCGGGAGAGTTCGTTGCCCTTCACGTTATCGGCGCCGACGAGAATCAGCGTACCGACATGATATTGGCCCGCATTCTTGACGGACAACGATGTGGCGCCCTTCTTCGCAGCCGCCGTCAACGCCGTGTTCATCGGAAGCGGCAAGCCCTTCTTGTTGTCCTTCTTCAGCATCGTGAACGGCCGAACCGACTGCTCGTAGGAGAAGCCGGTGATGACGCCGTCCGACGCTTGGTTATCGAACTGCAAAAAATGCCAGTGCGTGTTGATCTTCGACGACTGGAAGTTTGTATAGTCGTCATCGTCCCATTCGCTGGTCAGGGTCCAATCGACGCAATCGTAGATGTTCCCGCGAACGACCAACGGATACTTCAGATCGTCGTTGGCGCGAATGGCCGCTTCTTCTTCATGGAGCACATAGATCAATCCGTTCGGATCGATCACCGGTGGCTCCTTGCCTTGCGCCTTCGCAATCTTGATCGGGAGCTTGATGAAGTGGACGTTGAAATCCTTCCGTCCGGCGTTCTCCGGGCAGAGACTCCAAATGCCGTTCTCGCCCGGCTTCGCCTGGTCGTTGCTCTCATCCCCATTAGCATCCCGGCGGATCATCTCCAGCCAAGGCGCGCCCACGTGATTCGGCGAGAACATGACACGCTTGCCGAAGTGCGGCGTCAGATGCGGCCAGGCGACTTTGCCGGTCAGCGGCTCGAAAGCAATAGGATGCCGCTTGCCAGGGTGGGTCGACTTGTACTTGGGATTGTCCGTCGTGCTCTCCTTCTCGCTCATCGCGCGATTGCCTTCCCAAGACCAATCCAACACCGTGGCGTCATAGGATTGAATCTGCCCCTTTTCATCGTCCTTGTGACCGGGCTTGCCCATCGTCGGCAACTGCATCGTGACCCAATCCTTCACGGTGATGATGGCTGGATTGGTATTCCAGTTGCTCTTGCCTTTGTCGGTGATCGTGAACGCTTTGCCGAACCAATCGACCGTCTGGCCGACCAGCTTATCGGAAGAAATCGGAGTCCTGATCCGGCCCTTGCGATCCGGCAATTCACGCAGATCCGGCATCACGTCGTTCCGCAGCTCGCCCTGCTGGATCGTGTTGTACACCCGCCAGTAGCCCCACATCCCTGCGACATAGTGATGCGCCACATGGCAGTGGAAGAGGAAGTCGCCGGCCAGTTGCTGGCAGAGTCCGGACCCGCACTCGGTTTCGAGGTCGAGCGCTTCGGACGGTCCGATGACTTCCACGTCGACACGGTCGGTCTTCGCACGGATCACCGGATACTTGACCGGGCCGTTCACGGCGGTCGCCCAAAGATTCATATCGTCGATCGCCCGCGGGCTGCGCGGCCACCGAATGGTCCCACCATGAGGATGGTGCGAATGGAACACTTCCGATCCACCATGCACGAGCCGGAACTTGGCTGGATCGCCCATGTAGGATCGCGGAATCGTCGGCGAAGGATCGCCGAACGTATAGGAGCTGTAGCCCATCGACTCATCTTCGAATCCGAAATACTCGTGCTGCACATGCATGTTGTTAATGCCGAACGGCTCGCTGCGATAGTTGATCGCGCGGCCGCCCGGACGATAGGCGTCGGTCAGGGGATCGCGTTGGGGCAGGAAGTCGCCCTTCTTATTCAGGGGACGGAAGGCCTCGTCGCCGACTTCATGATAGATCAACACGAATTCGCGGAAGTCCGGCCCTGTCCCGTTCTTAATGATCGTCTGCCAGCCGCTGGAGGCCGGCGTCGGATCGCCCGCGCCGAGGGGCTCCAGGTAGCTGGACCCGCGCGGCTCGACGACGAACGCGCCGAACATCCCCATCACCGTCAACTCACGATCATTGCTGTACGTATGGAACTGGCGGACACCCTCCTGGGTCGTCGGGTGGATGTACCACTCGAGATCCACCGACTTGTCCTTCGCCGCGATCGTATCTGGATTGGTGGTGGTTGCAGCGGCGCCCGTCGCGCTGACGACCATGGCTGAACCGTGGATGTGCAAGCTGACTTCTTCGCCGCCCTCAAGCTTATTGCTCAGCTTGATCTTGACGCAATCGCCCTGATTGCCGCGGAAGACGAGGGGCTGGATCCACTGGGCCTGCACACCCGGAATCACGGCGCCTG
>JBKJWE010000332.1:0-3163 GCA_046717045.1 Nitrospiraceae bacterium
CCGCCGGAGAACCTGAAAGATCTTCTTGCCAAGCAGGGCTGCGGGTATCATTACGCGCAGGCGTTGGATCTGTATCGGACCACCACAGAGGGACGGATCGAGCGCTGTTCGGCCGCTGCGGCACTAGCTCCCTTGGCCCTGTATCGGCTCGATCATGGCGAGCCGGCCTTCATGAAACCGAGTACGCGCACATAACCTCCGTGCAAGGACGATCTATGGCAGGGCGACGCATGCAGCCGGGTCCGCTTCTCGTCACCGGTGCGGCCGGATTTATCGGCTTCCACACCGCGAAGCGATTGTTGGAACGCGGCGAATCGGTGATCGGGCTCGACAATCTCAACGACTACTACGATGTTCGATTGAAGAAGGCGCGGCTGGCTCAGCTCAAGCCGTTCAAGTCCTTCTCGTTCACCAAACTCGATCTGGCCAACCGGGCCGGGATGAAGAAGCTGTTCGCGAAGCAGGGGATCCGGCGCGTGGTCCATTTGGCGGCGCAGGCCGGGGTCCGCTATTCACTGGTCAATCCGCACGCCTATACAGACAGCAACATCGAAGGGTTTCTGAATATTCTTGAAGGCTGCCGTCATACCCGGGTCGAGCACCTCGTGTACGCCTCATCCAGCTCAGTCTACGGCGGCAATACGCATATGCCCTTCTCGATCCATGACAATGTGGATCATCCGGTGTCGCTCTACGCCGTCAGCAAAAAAGCTAATGAACTGATGGCGCATTGTTATGCGCACCTCTATCACATGCCCTGCACCGGACTGCGGTTTTTCACCGTCTATGGTCCGTGGGGCAGACCAGACATGGCTCTCTTCATCTTCACCAAGGCCATTCTCGAAGGAAAACCGATTCAAGTCTTTAATCATGGGAGGATGCAGCGCGACTTCACCTACGTCGATGACATCGTCGAAGGCGTGATTCGCACGCTGGATCGTACAGCCACGCCGAATCCATCCTGGTCTGGCGAGCGACCCGACCCTGGGACCAGTTCTGCGCCGGCACGAGTCTACAACATCGGCAATCACCAGCCGGTGGAGCTCTTACGCTTTATTGAGGTGCTGGAGAACGCGTTGGGAAAGAAGGCAGTAAAGAAACTGATGCCGATCCAGCCCGGCGATGTGCCGGCGACCTATGCGGACGTCGAGGACCTCACGCGGGACGTAGGCTTTGCCCCAGCGACGCCGATTGAAGAGGGGATCGCGCGTTTTGTGAAGTGGTATCGGGAGTACTATAAAAAATAAGGGCGTCACGCTCATTCGAGCCTGACGCCCTAGCAGTTCTCAAAAGAACGAATCGCTTACGGACATCCAACCGGAACAAATCCCGTTCCAAAGATTCTCGCTAATGCGTGGTAACGGGTGTTATCGTAGAACGAATAGCTCGCGCCCCGCTGGTTTCTTCCAGAGAGATCTCCACCATAGGATGGGTCGGTGCCGAACCAGAACCCACCTCTCGTCTTCTCGTTGAGATGCACCCATTCTCCATACTTCGAACAGACTTCAGCCTGAATCGATCCCGACGAGGCAACGCTCGCATGCCAATCTCTTGCCCAATCAGGGACGTTCGTCGTACCACCAGCCGTAGGGTACAGATACCGATCGATCATGGGCGGGATATCGTAGCGTTGCATCGCGCTCGAAGCGGGAGGGACGTAGGTCGGCATGTTCTCGAGCGAGGGCACGACCGACAGTTCTTTCAGCGTCATCAGTTTGCAGCCCGGAAGATCCTTATTCGTGTAGAGGACGCTCCCGTCTGCTTGGGGACATTCTCGCATCAATGACGGATCGAATCCGGCCGTCGTATTCGGTGTGTCGGCGAAGGCCAGCGTCGAAAACAAGACAAAAACCGCAGCTGCCATTGAGACGAAGTGGGTTGGCCGCATATCACACCTCCCGGGAAGTTGGGGGACCGGCAAAAATTTCATGGTTGTGTCGCCTTTTCTGTATGGTACTCACCACTGGTGTTGACAAGCTATGCCATGCAGCGCTGGGGCGTCTATTCACCTTTCGAGGGGGATCCTGCCTGATGGGACGGCCCAACATCGCGCTGAAAGCCGATTAGCAGGCGATTGAGCGGAGAGCCGATTCGACGGTGAGACCCTGAAACCCTTCGAGGACAACGTCGGCTTCTTTCAATCTTTCAGCAGGATAGGTGGTGGCAACGGCCAGAACTTTCATGCCTGCAGCCTGGGCCGAACGAATACCGGCCACCGAGTCCTCGATGACCAGACAGTTTTGGGCGGTGAGGAGAGGGGGCGGGGTTCCCGAGCGTTCATCAATTTCAGCGTGTAGCGATAGATCGCCGGGTCCGGTTTACCGACCGCACAGTCGTCTGCCGACAGGATGACCGCAAAGCTCCGTTCGATGGGCGTGCCGCGCAGGGCCTTGTCGAATTGTTCGCGTCGACCGCCCGAGGCGATGGCGAGACGATAATCGGAGCGGGCCCGGGTGATGAATTCCACAACGCCGGGAAACAGCGGCGGTTTGTGCGACGCCGTGTTCTCCTGGAACAGGGCGGCTTTTCGCTCGATGATGGTCTGAAGCTGTCGGCCGTCGGAGCGACCGTCACGAGCGGTGAGCAGAGCCGTAGCGCAGGTGCGTTCATCCATGCCGAGATAAGTCCCGTAATACTCCTCCTTCGTAAGCGAAAGGCCCTGTTCAGCCAGGGCCTTCTGAAAGCACAGCACATGGAGCGTCTCGTCGTCCGCGATGACCCCGTTGAAGTCAAAAATAATGGCGCGAATCATAGTTCGGTAAAGGTCCACCTGCGGGTCCCACTGTACCCAAGCCTCGATCGCGCGACAAGCAGCTTGTCCATGGAAGGGGCCTCAGGTATCCTGCGTACCTGCCTCGTGAGCCGTGAAACGTACGTGAAGAACCAAAACAGATGACCTGTAGACACCTCCGGGGCGAGAGACGAACGACGAGATAGGAATCTTTATGACCGATTACGGCGTACTCGGAAATCTGCTCGTCATCTTCACGGTCTCGATCGCGGTCGTGTTCGTGTTTCATCAGTTCCGGTTTCCGTCGATTGCAGGATTCTTGGTCGCCGGCGCGTTGATCGGGCCGCATGGCCTGAACCTCATTTCCGACATCGGAACGGTCCAAATCTTGGCCGAAATTGGGGTCGTGCTGCTCCTCTTCACGATCGGGAT
>JBKJWE010000333.1:0-2847 GCA_046717045.1 Nitrospiraceae bacterium
GCATTGGCTTGTTCTGCCTGTCGCGCGACGAATCCCTCCACCCATTGCTTGACCTGGGTAATGTCCTCCGCTTCTTGCAGACAATTTGCGTGCGCCTGCCAGGCTTGGGCGAACTGGCCGCGAATCAGATACACCGTATTGAGGACGAAATGCGGCCGTGGATCGTGTGCTGATCCGGCCGGCAGATGGCGAGCCCATGCCAGCGCATGGCTCTGCGCGCCATCCCATTGTCCAGCAATCAGGGCCAACTCACATGAGGCTTGATAGTCAGGCATGACGCGACGCTTGATTTATCGGGTGAGGGTGTCTTCGACGTCCGGGGCTGTGGCCTGAATGCGGTCTCCGAGCGCGGGATAGCGCGCGGCAAGCTTTTGCTTCATCAACCAGGCGATCGTGCGATAGGACCAATGGCCTTTCACGCCGGATCGGAGCTTCGCGATGTACTCCGCTTCGGCAAAATCCATCTTGAAGAGACAGCGGACCTTAAACCCGAACGGAATGGCGTAGAGGGCCCCTTCGGCATCGACTTTTTTCAGCGTCTCAATGTCCGTTCGCACGGCGTCCATTGCTTGGCGATACTCGCCGTCGAGTCCCGCTTGCACAAGCGGCGGCGGAACGTCGTAGCCGTGCACGGTCGAAAAATTCTGTTGGATCTGCTGACAGCGCCGGTGCCGATGCATATCGCGCCAGCCGCCGATGTCCATCATGATGTCGAAGATAAAGGCGTAGCCACTGCGGAATTCCTTGATGAGTTCGTCGTACGGCCCTCTCGTCCGGAGCGCGTTCTCGATGCAGTCCTGCTTCTGTTTCTCCGACCAGATACGCACCACCTCGAGGATCTTTCGATAAGGCGCTTGCGACACGCGGTACAGCAACGTGGTCACGACTTCGTCGAGCGGGTCGTGCGGTTCGAGCAAATCCACCGGCTCGGCCGCTCCCCATGAATGTGGTTGATCCAACCCGGTCCCACGCAGGGCTTCTTTGGCGTGGCGGGCCAAATCGCTGTACACGGAGGCCTGATACTCGTTGGCCTTGGCGTGCCGCGCGAGGGTTGGAGCGAGAGGTTCGGCTGATCCGGCCGATTGGCCGGAGAGTTCTCCCCACACGTTCATCGGCGGCTTCTGGCATGCGTCCTTCAAGTCTTCGCCGATTGCGCGCAACTCCGGCAGTGCGGAGGAGAGCAGTCGCGTAATTTGCTTCTCCAACGTGCGGATGCTGACGACCTGGCCGACGTTCGTTCGAGCCGCGAGTGGCAACAGATACCGCGCGACATCGAACGCCCGCGCGGCGATCGTTCGCTGGTAGTCGGCTGGCTTCATCGACTCGGGACGCGGTTCGTGCTCCGAGAGAAACTGCGTCAGGGGTTGGTGCAAGAGGCGATAGGCTTCCGCCAGACTCCGAAGAATGCCTTGGTACGTCCCTTCCGTTTCCGATCCGCGCAGGCTGTCTGGGATATACCAGCCGCCGGATGAAAAATTTTGGTAGCGGCTCGATTTCGCCTGTCCGTCCCACAAGGCTTCGTCCTCGAGACGGATCGCGGCCAGCTCGGAGATATCTTCGAAACAGATGATGACGTGGCCGAGGTCGGCGATCGAGGCATGGCCGTAATCAAAATAAAACTGGGCCCAGAATTTTTCCGACGAGTGCCCGTGCACCCACTTGATGCTGCTCTCGATGGAATCGGGCGAGCGGCTGTAGCGCGCCAGGGCGTAGGCGGATTTCTCCGGCGGCATGGGGGCGACCGCGATGACTCGGCGGGTTGGTTGGTCCTGGCTCATACGAAATCCGTTAATGTCCTGATAGGGTGGGCACTATACCGCCACGCGCCGGCCGGCGCAAGAATGTCGGGCGTCATTCGTCAACCGTCATTTGCGGGGAACCATAGAAGGTGTCGATGAGCGCCGGTTCGGAACCGATTGACGCATGACGATTGACGTTTGAGGGGCTCCCGTGCGTTGACTTGCCCGCAACCCCTCCGCTATAGTCCCGATTCGTGTGGGCCCGAGGCAAAAGGCCGAAGGCTAGAGATTGTTCTTCAACTTGCCCCTAGCCTCGAAATCTTTCGCCTGGCGCGGAGCACATCATGATCAAAGGCATTCGAGGCGCCAAAGATATCCTTCCTGAAGAGACGCCGCGCTGGCGCCGGATCGAAGAGGCCGCTAGGCGCTGGGCGGCCTGCTATGGATTCCAGGAAATCCGGATTCCCATCTTCGAAGCGACGGAATTGTTTGCCCGTAGCATCGGAGCGTCTACGGACATCGTCGAAAAGGAGATGTATACGTTCCCGGACCGAGACGGCTCGTCGCTGACGCTCCGCCCCGAAGGCACGGCCGGCACAGTGCGGGCCTTTATCGAGCACAATCGCGCCGCCGATCCGCTGCCGCAGAAGTATTTCTACCTCGGGCCGATGTTTCGCCACGAGCGCCCTCAAGCCGGGCGGCTCCGACAGTTTCACCAGTTCGGTGTGGAGTCCTTCGGTATGGCGGATCCGCGAGCCGATATCGAAGTGATTGCGCTGCTCTGGCGATTCCTGTCCGACCTGGCGCTTCCCGATGTGACCTTGGAGATCAACAGCCTTGGAATCAGGGAAGATCGGCATCGTTACAGGGACGTGCTGCTGACGTTCCTCAGGCCGCGTGCGAGTCTCCTCTGTGCAAACTGCCAACGGCGGCTCGAGACGAATCCGCTCCGGACACTCGACTGCAAGGTGCCGGGCTGCCGAACGGCGACGGAGGATGCCCCCCGGCTGACCGATCATATCTCCGCTGATGCGAAGGCTCACTTCGAGCAGGTCCTCGCTGGTCTGATGGCTCTCGGGATTCCCTATCGTCTCAATCCGAGATTGGT
>JBKJWE010000334.1:0-3159 GCA_046717045.1 Nitrospiraceae bacterium
CCGATGACAAGCCCGTGAAGCTTTCAATCGAGATTCCAGCAGATATTCACCGTAATCTCCTCGCTTATGCCGATGCGCTTGCGCGAGAGACAGGCCAGCCAATCGCCGATCCAACGAAACTCGTTGCCCCAATGCTGGCGCGCTTCATGGCAACGGATCGCGCGTTCGCAAAAGCGCGACGCACGAAATCAACGGCATTGGCCGGCAAGTAATAACATTCGCGTTATATGCGATTGCTTGAGATCGTCGTCGTTTATCCCCATGCGCCCGGACCAGCAACAGCTCATCGCAGCAAAGCATTTGTGTCCGACCGTTTCACTTTCGCCAATGTGCGCGCCGTACTCAAGAACCGCCGAAGCGCCGGATTGTCGTTCTGTGGCAACCAAACAGCACAGAATTGAAGCAATTCGTCCTCTCCAGCGATCGGACGAAAGACGACATTCCGAAATGGCGTTGCGATAGTCGATTCACTCGTGAGGCCGATACCCTGGCCCATGGCGACGAGATGCATCAGTGTCTCCCGACCGACGTTCAATTTCCTGACGCTAGGTGGCTGATCCTGGTAAAATAGTCGCCGTGTAAGGCGGGTGCAAAGAGCCGGATTGCGCTCGCTTTGGCGAACGATCAAGTTTTCTTTGGAGAGGTCGTGCCACTCAATCGCATCACGGCTGCAGAGAACATGATTCTCCGGAAGAACCACAAAAAGTCGCTCCTTCCAAAGGGACGCCATGTCACAACCCATGACATCAGTCGTATCCATGATGAAGGCGACGTCCAGACGTCGTCGTCGTATTAGTGCGATGTGCTCTTCCGATGCGTTCTCCAGAATCTGAACGGCAATATTTGGGTGGCGAACGCAGTAAATGCGCATGAGTTCACGAAGGTAGCCGGCTCCCATCGAGGACAGAATGCCGATGCTCAGTCGCCCAAGCGAGCCGCTGCCGGCAGCCGCAGCAGCTTTGACCGCATGGTCAAGTTGAAGAAGAGCTTCGCGAGCTTCCTGAAAGAAGCTGGCGCCAGCGTTTGTGACCCTCACGCCGGCGTGGTGTCGTTCAAAGAGAGAAACACCGAGTTCGTCCTCTAGCGCGCGAACGCGGCGGCTCACGCTGGATTGTCGCACACCGAGGACCGCTGCGGCCCGCCTGAAACTCAGATGGTCCGCAACGAGAAGCGCCTCCGCGACGGAAATAGGGTTAATCGCAGCGGTCCTTGCAACAGGTTTCAATGGTGACTTTCCTTCGGACATCCCAATTCGCCTTACAGCCGACAGCCACTGACGATCCTGCCTCAAAAGGAGTGTTTCCTGACGCGGCTAGGTTCAAATAATCGGCTGGGAGTGGCTGACGCAGTTAATTCTCGACCAATTGCAGCAATAGAACGCGTCGTCGCGAAGTCTGATGCGCGAATGAGCAGGTCACTCCTTGGCATTCGGGCGCTCCCTTTGGGTGTTGTCTAAGCAAGGCGGCGGGAGCAGGCCAATAATTAAGCAGGCAGTTGCTGCCTTTCGCGCCGCGTATCCGGGCGCGGAAATCACCGACCCTAAGATCGTTGATTTGATCCTCTGGCAAACCAGACCCGCATGAGCTTCCAAAGACACAAAACCTTATCAGTTTGCGCAACTCAGTAGGTTTGTACAAAAACCTCATGAGTTGCGAACTGGTCAGGGGCGTTCCGGTGGTTGGGCTCCCTTCGCAGTTGCAGTTCTTCCAATGGCCTGCGTAGCGTCATTCAGGTGCTTGGCCGCCAAATCAAGTCGAGGTCACGCCGAATATTTGGCATTCGTGATGATCTCACCCCATCGTCGCCGCTCCTTTTCGACAAAGGTTGCGAGTTCCTCGGGGTCGAATGGCGGCGATTCGCGTCCGATCGGCGTGAGCGGTGCTTTTCCGGGTCGTCCTGCGATGGCTTCGATCACTGCCCGATTCAATGTCCGCACAACGAAGTCGGGCGCTCCGGCTGGAGGGGAAATGGTAATGAGGGATAAATTGACGATGTTCTGAAGCCCGTACTCGCCGCACGTACGAACATTCGGATAGAATGGTATCCGCTCCGTATGAGTAAGAGCAAGCGGCAGAAGTACCTTCTGCTCGAGGCAGTCAACGAACTCGAACGGCGTTGCAAACATCATATCCACCGTACCGGATCTCATCGCGAGCATAGCGTCAGAGGATGCACGGAATGGAATGAGCGCCCGTCGATGTTGGCTTCTCGCACAAAAAGTTCGGAAATCAGGTGAGTGGTCGTGCCGGGACTTCCGGTGCCAGGGCGACTTACGCGTATTTTCTGCGTTCGCCGCACGCCCATGCGAAGATCAAGAGCATCGACGTTTCGGCGGCGAAAGAGGGCGCCGTATTTCGCTGCGTTAGTGGCAAGCTCGTGGAGCACAAAAGCGAAACTGGTTGCCGCGCTGACCCCGAGCTGAATTGTGCGACCCCTCATAAGCAGTTGTCGCGAGCCCGGTAGCACATGCGGTTCGAATTCGCGGACAGAACGACTAAGAGTCGATTGTCGAATGCAAAGCAATTCTGCTGCACGACGAAAGCTCCTGTGATCAGCAGCTGCAACAGCGAAACGAAGATGCCGCACATCGACGAAAGCAGCAGATTTAGTCATGATGCAGCGGAACTCTTCCAGCCATAGTGAAAATGTGCTCTTTACGCCGAGGGCGTGGCGCGCTCCAGCTTCGGTGGTGCGATCACTGCGGGTCTCAGGCGGTTCGCGTTTCTTCACAAACGACGTAGTTCTTCGCGGTGTCAGACTGCGTCAAGTAATCCCACATCCGCTCCAAGATGCGACCACTCCAAGTGGCGCGGGCAGCCGCTTCTTCATCCGTCATGACGGGACTTTCGGCGGCGAGCCCGGAAGCTAGGCACGCAAGTTCAATCCGGCAGGCATCTTCGAGATAGTAGGTCCGCACGACCGCTTCCTGCAGTGACGCGCCGGCGGTTACGGTACCGTTGCCGCGCATCAAAAGGGCACGTGCAGTGCCTAGCTCTTCGGCTAGGGCCGCAGCTTGCGAGTCGGAGCGAAGTAACTGCGGGTCGTCCCACAATGGCGGCCGCGGCGCGAAGTAGGCGCCCATGCCATGCCGCGCCGACGGAGTGCGGCGCAACGTTCCGAGCGTTACCGCATCGCGCGGCATCGCGCGCACGATTCCGC
>JBKJWE010000335.1:0-2552 GCA_046717045.1 Nitrospiraceae bacterium
ACCGAGCACGAATCAGTTCGATCCTGATTCAGTCAGCAACCCTTTTGGCCGGTATGGGAATCCCTATTCACCAGACTCGCTGAACCACCAGTTTGGCGCGGGGAATCCCTTCCGCTCCGACAGTCCCAACAATCCCTATGGACGAGGCTGGCGCATTGAAGGCAGTCCGATCCTTTGACTCGAAGCAACATTTCGGCGGGTCGTTCGTTACCATGGTGGCAGATATAGAGAGTCCGCCGACCGGCGATATTGATCTTTTGGGTGATGTGAAGTCGACGAGCGGGGGGTGAAAGCCATTGGATCATGACGCAGTCTCCTCTTCGGAGGTGGCGTCCTGTGGTGAGCTTTCAAGGGATTCAGAATCCTGGTTGCGTCTGGTTGCGGATTTGCGAATTTCTTGCTCGATTTTGCCGTGATTTGCCGAGCTAAGTGGTGGATCTACTGATTGTCGGTAGGGTCAGATGAAATTCGAAACCCGTCATCCACCCCATTTCTACTTCTCCATGGAAAGTTGTCGAGCAGGGGCGCAGTGTTGATTAAGGCTGAGGCTGGCCCGAGGGCTCCGGCGGAGTGGGAATCGGGCGAGAGGGAACGACGGGGCGTTCGAGTTTTTCTAAGACATCTTGCTTGAGCTTCGTGGGTTCCTCGATACGATTCTCCCGCTGTAACGTGCTGAGTTCAGCGGATTTTTTCGCGTTCAGTTCTACCATATCCACTTCATCCCTGACTAAGGTGGGAGTCAGGAACACGAGCAGATTCAATTTTTCAGTTGCGCGGCTCTGAAACTTGAAGAGCCATCCCAGGAGGGGAATATCGCCCAGGAGCGGGATCTTCCGCTCGCTGATGACGATGTTATCACGGACGAGTCCGCCCACGACCAACGTCTGTTGATCCTTCGCGACGGTCGTCGTCTCCATCGAGCGTTTCGTCGTGGTCGGTCCCACGGGGACGGTCGCTGCGCCGGTTCCGATGGTCTGCGCGACATTCTCCGCGATGGCGGTAATCTCCTGTTTGATTTCCAGGCGAATCAAATCGTTTTCCAGAACTTGTGGTGTAAGTTCCAGCGTCACACCGACGTCTTTCCGTTCTATTGTGACCAGCGTGCCGCCTGTGATGCCTTGTGCTTGCCCTGTTGGAAAAGGTCGATTCTCACCGACGACGATTTTAGCTTTTTGGTTGTCCGCGGCAAGCACTTGAGGCGTCGAAAGAATATTAGTGTCGGTGAGACTCAGCAGCAATTGCAGGAACGCGCGGACGTTGACGGTGTTCAGCACCGTTACCGCGCCTCCTGTCGTAGCGCCGGCGGCGATTCCACTGATACTCTGCGCGATGGAAGCCAGGTCTTCCGGCGGACGATTGAATCCGCCGATGCCTTGAACTGAACCGCTTTTCCCTGCCCCGATCACCTGCAACGGGTCGCTTCCGATCTGCCTCAGCCGGTCGACCTGGACTTCGAGGATCACGGCCTCCACATAGACCTGTTTTCGACGGGTATCCAGGTCCCGGATCACAGATTGCAATTTGCCATACGCGCCCTTGGTCGAACTGATAATCACGGAGTTCGTGGCCTTGTCTGCAAACACCTGTACCGGGGCTTCGAATTCAGTCAAAGGTCTGATCGGTGGACGCGTCCCCGGCGTGGTTTGCGCTACGGTCTGTGATCGAGCGACGACGTTTGTGAGGACTGCGGCCAGGTCGGTAGCGTTCGCATGTTTAAGTTTGTAGACGAAGACGCCGCGTTCTGGAGGAAGCTCTCCCATCGGCACAATTTGATAGACGCCACCCTTCGGCACTACAGCCAGACGGCTGACCTCGAGAGCCGAGACGAACATGCTGTAGGCTTGGTCGGGTGTGACCTTGGTCGGGGAAAAGACGCTGATTTTTCCCCCGGCCTTCTTGACGGTGTCATCCAGGACGAAATTCTTACCTGTTAGCTCGCTGATAAAGCGAACGAAAACAGGGAGCTCGACCTCGTTGAAGTCTAAGGTGACCCGTCCGGAAGGGGCACCATTGATCTGTGCCCAGAGGGGGGGAGGCTGCGGGATCACGCTCAGGAGGGCGAGCAGCCCTGCTCCGATGACCCATCGGCCCCACTGACATTGTGGAAAACAGGAAAAGTCCATCACGGAGAATCCAGAGACCCCGTATAGGGGAACCAGACCCCTTTTTCAGTCAGGTTCACGATGACAAATGAATAGGGAGACCGTACCACAAGGCTCCCACCGACACAACCAACCAAGGGAATCCTAACAACGCGTGAGTCATACGAGTCAGCGAGATGCGGCCTAAGCGATTATCGGCGGACTTGTTCAATTTTGACGGACGAGCGCATTTTACTAGACAGTGGCGCGCTTAACCGCTCAATAACACAAGAATTTTGCCAGACAACCCAATGCAGCGATGGCATTAGGATTGCAGCCCTCTGACCAGTTTTACCCCGTAAGCCATGAAGAAGTTTAAGGGAATGTGACTCTGGTGCAAAGCGGCCAGCAGAGCCGCTTTGCTTGGTTGGACGATCTGCTAAGGTTGTAGCGTGCGGACCGATAAGAAAC
>JBKJWE010000336.1:0-2538 GCA_046717045.1 Nitrospiraceae bacterium
AATCTCTATTCGCCGGCGCTCAGAAACGGGCTGTTGAAACACCTCGCTGAACTCGGCGACAATCCAGACTGTCGCGCGATCGTTTTGACCGGTGCCGGTCGCCATTTTTCCGCGGGCGGCGACATCAATTCTTTCAAGGAATCCGCTGTTCTCAGCGGTCGCGCCCGGATCGAGCGCGGCAGCGGCCCGCTGGTGCGGTTGATCGCAGCCGGAACGACACCGGTCATCACCGCTATCGAGGGAAACTGCTATGGCGCCGGTCTTTCCATGGCGGCTGCCTCGGATTTTGTCGTCGTAGCAAGCGACGCCCGGCTTTGCGCGGCCTTTATCAAGCTGGGCTTCATTCCGGATGTCGGCCTGCTCTGGAGCCTGCCGCGTCGGATAGGACTCGGAAAAGCAAAACAGATGGCAGCGCTGGCGACTGTTGTGGACGGCGTTGAAGCGGAACGGATCGGATTGGCTGACGCTGTCGTCGAGCCCGGCCAGGCGTTGGCGAAAGCGCAGGAGATCGCCGCAAAATTTGCGCAAGCGCCGCCGATTTCCATGGCGCTGCTTAAAGCGGCCTTCGCTGATGGTCTCGAAGATGTTCTGACGATGGAAGTCAACTACCAGCCGATTCTGATGATGACCGAAGATCACGCGGAGGCAAAGCTGGCCTTCTTCGAAAAGCGTAAGCCGGTATTTCAGGGTCGCTGAGGGTCACGATAGTCCAGGCGGCAAAATCAAAGGCGAGAACGCGCGCAAAAACACGGTTATGTGGAATCGCTGGACCGCAATTGAAATGTCACCCATAGCCGGCGCAAATCCCGTTTCGATGGCCTGAAGAGGCGCGCGCTGCGACGCGCCGACTGGCCGACGTGGGAGGGTTCAATGCTGCGCGGTGTCCTCGGATTGCTGTTGCTGGTCTTGTCGGCTGCCAGTCCGGCAGCGCCCGCCTGGTCGCAATCCTATCCCGATCGCGTCGTCAAGATCATCGTGCCGTTCGTTCCCGGTGGCTCGACCGATGTGACCGCGAGAATCCTCGCCGAAGGTTTGACGTCCATCCTCGGTCAGCAATTCATCGTCGAGAATCGACCGGGGGCGGCCGGAACGACCGGCATCGACGTTGTCGCGAAATCGAGACCGGACGGATACACGCTCGGATTGAGCGGTGTCGGTCCGACGGCCATCATCCCGATGATCGATCCGAAACTGCCTTATAGTCCAGCCAGGGACCTCGATGTCGTCGCCGGCCTGAGCGCGATCGATCTGATCCTTGTGACGCGGCCGGACTTCGAACTCGGCAGCCTGAAAGATATTCTGGATCACGCGCGCAAGAATCCGGAGCAGATCACATACGCCTCGACAGGCGTGACCGGTCCCGTGCACCTGCAAACCGAAAACCTCGCCCATCTGGCCGGTGCGAAGATGCTGCACGTGCCATATGCCGGCGATGCACAAGTCGCGACCGCGCTGCTCTCCAAGCAGGTCGACATCGGTTATCTCACGGTGGCGGGGGGCCTCGCCTTCGTTCAAGCCAGCAAGCTGAAGGCTCTCGCCGCTGGCGGTCCGAAGCGAATTCAGTCGTTGCCGGATCTGCCGACCGTCGAAGAACTCACCGGCTTCAAGGGCTACGACGCCTATACCTGGAACGTGCTCGTCGCGGCGAAGGGCACGCCGCAACCGGTTCTCGACAAGCTGAACCAGGCGGTGAATGAGGTTCTGAACAAGCCCGATGTCAAGGAGAGGATGAATCGCCTCGGTCTTCTGACCATCGGCGGCGACGTCAAGACGGCCCAGGATTTCGTCACAAACGAAATAGCGAAGTACAAGACCGTGATCGCCGTCACCGGAGTCAAGCGGGAGTGAACTTCACCAGAGTCTGATCCAGCCTCGCTGACTGCCCCTCGGCGCAAGGCCGCGTCATCTTCCCTGAAAGCGCGGCGGCCGCTTCGCGATGAAGCTGGCGACGCCTTCCCTGGCGTCGTCCGTATTGCGAAGAATCTCGCGAATACCATCGAACTGCGCGGCGGCGGCCTGCGAGCCGTGCTCCAGCGCCGCGCGCGCGTTGCGCTTGAATTCCCGCACGGCGAGCGGCGCGGACTGGTTGGCGAT
The DNA here is from genome assembly GCA_046717045.1 of Nitrospiraceae bacterium. Taxonomy (GTDB): domain Bacteria; phylum Nitrospirota; class Nitrospiria; order Nitrospirales; family Nitrospiraceae; genus JBKJWE01. The sequence continues at coordinate 2,095 of JBKJWE010000336.1, forward strand.
CCGGCTGGCCAGTTCGGTTGCGCGCGCTAGTTGTTGTCCGGCCGGAACGATCTCGTTGATGAAGTTGAAACGCAGCGCAGTCGCCGCATCGAATTCATCGCCGGTCAGCAGGTAGCGCATGGCATTCGACCAGCCTGCGCGCTGCACCATCCGGATTGTGGCGCCGCCTGACGCCAGAATTCCGCGTTTCACTTCGACTTGCGCGAACCGGCAATCGTCGGCGGCGATGACGATGTCCGCCGAAAGCATCAGCTCGATGCCGATCGTAAAGCAGATGCCTTGAACCGCTGCGACCAGCGGCTTTGCACGAAACGGCGGCCGGAGATCGAACATGTCGAGCGCGTCTTGCGGATAGACGTTCTCGCCGCGCGCCCACGCCTCGGACACCTTCGGCAGATCGAGGCCTGCGGTAAAGTGCGGCCCGTTCGCCGACAGCACCGCGCA
>JBKJWE010000337.1:0-8066 GCA_046717045.1 Nitrospiraceae bacterium
CATCGGCCTGCCTCTTCCCGATCAATCTCGCCACCTTGCGGGTGCTGGGTCTGTCGATGGTTCGACGCATGATCAGATGGATCGGCCGTCGTTCGCGGCATCTCGTGTTCTATTGCCATCCTTCCGAATTCGTCTATGCCAAAGACCAAGTGTTTCCGCGGACAATGTCCAAATGGAACCGGCGAGGGATGCGCCCTGCGAATCTCTCCCTGGTGGAAGCTTTGATCGACTCCGTTCTCGATTTAGGTTATGTTCCCGTTCCAATGGTGGAAGCGGTTTCTCGGCCGCATGACGTGAAACCGCCGGTCGTACTAAGAGCAGGAGGCTATCGATCCGATCATGCTTAATCACAAGGAGGGCAGAACATGAAGCGGATGTGGTCAGGAATTCTTTTCGCGTGCGTTGTGCTTGTTGCGGTCATGGGTTGCCGAGGCTCCGGACAAGTCTACAACGTCAAGGACGCTCCGATTGCCACGGCGACGGGGAAAGAACTGACATTGGAGCAGGTCACCAAGGCGATCGTCGACGCCGGGGTTGGACTCAGATGGATAATGACCGTGACAAAACCCGGTCAGATTGTCGCCACGCAAAACGCTCGAAGCCACACCGCAATCGTGGATATCGGGTACAACACAAAAACATACAGCATCACTTATAAGGATAGCGTCAACTTGAAATACAATGCCGACAAGCAAACCATCCACGAAGCTTACAGGGGCTGGGTTCAGAATCTTGACAACGCCATCAAAGGCCAGCTCGCTGCAGCGGGGATGTAAAACTCAACACGTTCTTTCTGAGGCCTGCCCTGTGCAGGCCTCACCCTATAGCCTCACGTACGAACGCAGCCGAAAGCTGATGCACGTCAATGAAGACGGAATGCCTGTGGGTATTCACCAGAAGTACAAATGGTTGGATAGAGAATCTCGACAACGCCATTCGCACTCAATTTATTGCCGCTGGGCCGTAAGCGACGCCTCCCTCTCTTCTTGCTTGTTCTGTTGAACGCTTGAGCCTGCAAGTGCACGGTAGAGTCCCATGGGATACAGGCCTCGTATGAGGAGCTTCCACGCCACCATCCGTGTGATCCGCACAATATCTATAAACGGCCGGAAGTGGCTGAGGCGCGGACCGGATCGTGCCGCGACGCTGATGGATATATTCCTGCAGACGAAGCCCTGTCGAGCGGCTTCGATCAGGATTTCACTTTCAAAGACAAAGCTTCGCGCCTTGGCATGACTCAGCGGCACGTCCCTTAGCAAGCGAGCAGGATAGAGGCGAAAGCCTGACTGACTATCCTCAATCCATGCTCCAGCAGCCCAGGAGATCCAGAAATCGGCTATCCGATTGGCAAGATAGCGCCAGAACACGGCTCTTCGCTGATCGCGCCGTCTGGCCCCAAGAAGGAATGGGCCGGAATCTTCCTGAGTTTGGTTCAAGAACGCGGGAATCTCCTCGGGCACATGCTGACCATCCGCATCGAGCGTAATCACTCCGAGCGCTCCCTGAGCCAACGCATGGTCAAATCCTCGTGACAGGCTGCCCGCCTTCCCGAGATTCTCAAGATTGCGCAGGAACGTCACATCCAAACCGGCCAGCGCACGGGCGGTGCTATCGGTCGATCCGTCATCCACGACGATCACGTTCGGACATTGTCGGCGCGCCCGCATCGCCACATCGCGAACCGTCGCGGCTTCGTTGTATGCCGGAATCACGACCCAACACGAGCGGGCGAGATCGCCCCCCTTAGACTGCGGTCCAGATACCACGGGAAGCCCTTTCGGCCTTGCGCGCAAGACGAGAATAGAAATTCACCATGCGTTGTTGCAGGCTAACGGCCTTCTTCAACCTCCTACCTGTCACGCCACGCCTCCGTTGATGCCGATGACCTGTCCCGTGATATATCCCGCCTGCTCCGAAGCAAGAAAAGAAACAAGGGCTGCGACTTCGTCCGGTGTGCCGACTCGTTTCATTGGAATGAGCGTGGCGACTTGCTCTGGCGTAAAGGCCTCCCGCGTGGCCTCCGACTCAATGAGACCAGGGGCCACGACGTTCACCGTAATCCCGCGCGACCCCAACTCGATCGCAAGTGACTTACTCGCTCCGTGGAGGCCGGCCTTGGCCGCCGCGTAGTTGACTTGGCCGCGATTCCCGATGACGCCCGCCAGCGAAGAAATGGAAATGATGCGCCCCCATCTGGTGCCGATCATGGGTAAGAGGAGCGGTTGCGTCACGTTGAAGAATCCATGCAGAGAGACCCCAATCACATGCGTCCATTGGTCCTGGGTCATCCCGGCCATCGGTGCGTCATCGTGGATACCGGCATTATTGACCACCACTTGGATAGGGCCGGCTGTCAGCAGCCCTTGCAAGGCCTGGCCGGCGGCTGCTCCGTCTGCCACATCAAACGTCTCGACCGAGGCTATCCCGCCGCGTTTTTGGATCTGCGTCGCGACGGATTCCGCCGCCGCGCGTTGCCCATGTGCGTGCACGATCACCGTATAGCCTTCGGCCGCAAGCTTCCGACAAATCGCCGAGCCGATAGCTCCACTCCCGCCGGTCACCAACGCCCGCTTTGGGCTCATGGTCTTGCGTCCTTCAGGAAAATCGATGCACGTCCGTCCATGAGTGTCTGTGTGCCGGTGGACAACCGAAAGGAATAGATGAATCTTGCTTCGTCCGTCAGAACCAGGGTTACGTGAACCGTTAAGTCCGTCGCCACGTCGTCAAGGCGCTGGGTGTGAATCGTCACATCTCGGACAGCGCCCACGTACCCAATGGCCGCTCGTCGCGCGGGGTCCGGCGGAGTGACCAGGCCGACATGGACGGCCATCGCTTGAACAGCATATTCCAATCCGGAGAGGACTTCGAGCTGGTTGTGCCGCCACAAGGGGTTGTCCGTGGCTCGGTGAGAGGCCGTAGAACAGACGATCTGTTGATCGTCCCATTGCTCGACCGCATCGAGCAGGCACATGGAGCCTGCATGGGGCAGAAGGCGACAGATTTCTGGTTTATCAAGGCGAGGCACAGCTCACCTGTATGGTCATAGCTTGATCATCGAGATACGCCAGGTCGACCGCACGATTGTCTCGCGAGGCGATGGCCGCGAGCACAGGTAAGGATCGGGCAGCTGGATTCGACAAACGTAGTTGATCGAGCCGTTGATCAGCCATCGTCGATAGGTTCCGGCAAGGATCTTCGTGCAAGGTGATCGTCAGTTCTGCGAGGGATGCAGCCGTGGGGTGAGGGGACAAGAGCATCGCCACAGCACAGCCCTGTGGAATAGGCCGTGCCTCGTACAACGGGCCTGGCGTCGTCATATCATAGGCGACGAGCAGCACCGGCTGCTGCTCAAGGGTCACGAGCGCCATTGCTTCCAAGAGCCCTCCCACAAAAGAATCGTCGTAACAGGAAAGCGCGGTCGATGACGCCTGGCTCGAAGCCGCGATGGCCCAGTACCCCGCCGGCGCGTTGTGGACGGATTGGTGAAAGAGCGTGGGAGACACAGTCCGATCGGTCGTCGCCAGCGTCGCACACAACCGATCGAAGATATCGGTATCGCCGTCGGATGACGCAAAGACCGTGGCCACGTCGCGCGGATCGAAAGAAGTCTGTCGCATCGCTTCCTCGGCGACCTGGACGGCCCATCGGACGATGTCGCTGCTCCGTCTCCGCTCGTTCGGCGGCAACATCGCTGCTGCAGGGCTCGGCACCCGTCCGACCTCAAACGATCGGGCCCCGCTCAGAACAGCTCGACTCGCTTGCCATCCCTCAAGGCCTGGCGCTAAGAGACCGATGCCATCTAGGGCAATTCGCATTAGAGCTTTCCCAGCACAAGACTACAATTATTGCCGCCGAATCCGAAAATGTTGCTGAGCGCATGGCGCAGCGGACGCGATTCCGTTTCGAGGAGAATCCGACTCGTGAACGTCGGATCACGCCGCGCACAGCCCAACGTGCCTGGAACGAATCCTTCCTTGAGACATATCGCAGCGATAATCGCCTCCGTCACGCCGGCTGCCCCTAAGGTATGCCCGGTCCACCCTTTCGTCGAGCTGCAGGGAGGGATGGCCCCGAAGACTGCTGAGACGGATTTGTCCTCTGCGGCATCGTTCGCCTTCGTCGCCGTGCCGTGCAGGTTGATGTAGTCGATGTCCGACGGCTGAAGGCCGGCCCGTTGCAAGGCCTCACGGATGGCGCGGACGGCTCCGACTCCCTCCGGATGAGGATGCGACATATGATAGCCGTCTGTGCTTTCACCGTATCCGAGGAGCGCCACAGCCCCAGGCCGCCCCGCATACGCGCGTTTCTCTAACAACGCAAACCCGGCCGCTTCTCCCAACGAGAGTCCATCGCGATCTTCATCGCAGGGTCGACAGGGACCGCGAGCGACCAGTTGCAACCCCGTGAAGCCATAGAGGGTCGTGAAGCACAAACTGTCGACCCCTCCGACAATGGCGGCGTCACAGAAACCGAGCTGCATCAATCGAGCGGCCGTGGCAAAGACCTTCGCGCTCGAGGAACAGGCGGTCGAGATCACCATGGCGGGACCGCGTACGCCGAGACAGGCTTGCACAAAATGCCCCAGAGAAAACATGTTGTGGGTGTACCGATAGCGCGGCACGAATGCGGGAGGCAATGCGCCGGTTTCAGGATGGCGAGATCGGTAGGCCCGTTCGGTTTCGAGGATCCCGGACGTACTCGTTCCCATAATCACGGCCACGCGTTGCGCGCCGTAGCGTTGCTTCGCCTGAGCTGCCGCCACCATGAAACTGTCGTGCTGAAGTCCCAACCAAGCCAATCGATTGTTGCGGCAGTCGAAGTGCCGGAGCCGATCGTCGAGAGAAAAAGTTTCCAGCCCCTCCACCCGACCGACATAGGCTTTGAGAGCTGCATCTTCGAAGTCGCATGGCCGAAGTCCCGACCGCCTTTCGCGCAACGCCTGACACGTCGGACCGAGCCCTCGACCGATTGCCGAGACGAGCGTGTAGGCGCTCAGGACCAGCGGTGCCATCCTTGGACGGTCATGCGACATGGGAATGGTTCTCCGCCATCAGAGCCGCAAAGAGCAGACAGAAGAATGAGCCGCAGGCCGCCGTCGCCCCGATGGCCTGGAGCACGGGAATCTTCGAAAGCGCCAGGACCCCGAACACGATAATAGTCGTGCTGCTGCAGACGAGCAATCCATAGACTGTTCGCGCTCGTTCCCCATCAGCTCCATCCTTGCGATTAAAAAACAAAGCGTAATCCAGGCCGAGGCCGATCACCAATAGAAAAGTCGCCACGTGAAACAGCGACAGAGGCTGCCCCAGTCCATTCAATACGGCCACCACTACGGTCAAGGAAGCCGCGATGGGGGCCAATACGCGCCACAGCGCCGAGAACGATCGAAGCCCGACCATCAACACCAATCCGATCGCAACCGCCCCGACCGCGAGCAATGTGACTGTTCGATTTCTGTAGCGCGCCATCAAGCCGCTGGCTTCCTCCTTGAGATCGAGGTACGTGGTCGACGGCTGCCCTTGTCCATCGATGATCTGACGGAGTGCGGTGCGATCCTCTATGCCGCGAAGGGGGACGACCGCAAGCCACTTCCCTTCCCGCTGAAACAACAGCGACTGCAGCTTCGTCCCGAAGACGGTGCCGCGAAACGTCTCGAGATCGACCAAGACCTGCGTCTTTGCAAGTTCAACGGCTTCTTGAAATGGTTCAAACAGGGCCGGTGCGAACGGCAAACCTTTCGTGGCGGCAGCGAGATGGCGCGTTAAGACGGCTCGATTCGGCATCATGGACTGTCGTTGTCGCTGTCGCAGATGGCTGGGCAGATACCGGACAATCAACTCATCTCCTCCGAGCACGCCTCGTTCACGCAACAGGTCCAGCGTGGGCATCAAACGTTCGGCTTGTTCCAACACCTCTTGCTGAGTCCCTCCTTCGATGACGATCAGGTCGCGGACATCAGGGACACCCAGATCCCGGCGGAGCGACTGATCCAGCTCTTTTTGCGCAGCCGATGCCGGACTCAGTCGGGCAATGTCCTGCTCCCAGAGTGGCGTATCTGACCACAGCAGCCCGAAGGCCGCAAGGACCGCGATGGCCGGAATCAGCCACTTCATCCGGCCCAATCCATCCACATAGCGCGCCAAGCCGGGGCCAATGTCGCAAGGCACAAACCCGTGAGGGACCAAGATCGGCAGAACCCATCGAGTCACCAACGCCGCAGCCACCAATCCGACGAGGGCAAAGACCCCAAGCTGAGAAAGGCCGGGAAATCCGGCAAGGAGCAGCGCGGAAAACCCCAGGGCCGTCGTCAGCACACCCAACCGCATGGTCGGCCAGATCTCATGCATGACGGTCTCGGCGCTCTGTCCCGGCAAGAGATGGCTAAACAGATGAATGGGATAGTCGTCGACCACACCAAGCAGGGTGACCCCGAAGGCGATTGTGATGCCGTGGACGAACCCGAACGTGCCTTGCACCGCGGCCAGCCCGGCGAGCACCCCGCTGAACAAGGGAATCAAGCTCAATAGCACCAGTGTGACCGATCGATAGCTGAGATACAGCACGAGCATGACGCAGGTGGCGGCGATCGTCGAGAGTTTCCAGACCTCTGCTTCGATCGTCCGCTGGATGCCCACGGCGAAGACGCCTGGTCCGCTCATCACCAAACGGGCGCGCTCTCCGACGTCATGTTCGATCAACTTTCGAAACTGGCCCTCGATGGCCCGGTGCACGATCTGCTGGGCCGCCGCATCGAATCCTGTCCCCTTCGTTTCAGCCACCAGCAGCGCACGGGTACGATCCGGCGAGACCCAGACACCGTGATGTTTCGTCGTCGCTCCCCCGCCGGTCCAGGTATGGAGGATCGAGAGAAACTCACCGGTCGGATCGGTAGGAACGAATTCCTTGACCATCTGACCAATCGGTGATCGAAGGTCGTCCAACCGCTGGAGCAGAACGGCCCGCAAGGTCTCCGGCGAGAAGCTCTCCTGGCGCAGCGAGGGGCTCAAGAGATACCGTTGCGCGAACAATCGCTGCCGGTCTTCCTTCGTGGCGACCGGCAATCCGTTCGAGACCAGAGCAAACTGGCCGCTCGAGTCCATCCATTCTGCAAGTCGACGGCTCAGGTCTGTTCGATGATCGAGTTCGGCCCCTTCGATAGCCAGCAGTAAAATCCGACTGCCAACACCCGATTTCACCTCGTTGAGCAGCAGCCGCTGTGTCGAGTTCGCTTCAACGGGCAGGAGATCGCCGAGTTCACTATGCACGGAGATTTGGGTCACGACGAACCACAATCCGAGAGACAGGAGGGCCGCCCAGCCCAGGACGATGAGCCGAGGGGAGGGAGTCATGGGGGGCCTCGACGGAGCGTCAAGACGGAACGGTCTCCATCCGGTGCGCGAATCGCGATGGAGGCGATCTGCCCGTTCGCTCCGGACAGCAAAATATAGTCAACGAGTTGCTTTCCAGACGGCTCCAACGGACGGAGCAGGAGCGTCCAGTTCCGACGGTCCCCTTGCACGGTCGTCTCATAGAGGCGTTTTAATGTGGGCGCATCACCGGTCAGGCTGGCACGAAAGGCCTCTACGAAGGTTCGGAGCGACGGATATTCCTGGAGAGAAATGGTCTTCTTGACGCCCGTCCGACTGCTCTCGAACGTGACGGCATCGCCGTCGATCACATATCGTTCGCGATGCGGTTCCGTGATTTCTTTGGCGAGCGTGGCGGGAGGGGTGAAACGCAACGTGCCGCGGCTCTTCAGCGGTTCCGTCAGCAAGGAGGAATAGGTTGCTTCTTCGAAAGCGATCGACGATTTTCGGTGGGCACTCAGCTGCGCCACGAGTTCCTCGAGTGTCCACTGAGACGACGACGACTGAGAACGCGCCTCCGCCGGAACAAATATCACCAAGACAAGCGCGCTCAGCCCCCCCCATGCATTTAGAGCGAAGGCCCGGCTACCGGGCTTGAATCCAGAAGTCATAAAAATTGAACCAATTGTCCGGTGCGAGCCTGACATAGTACTCCAACCGCTCCGCATAACGTTGCATCCATATGAGGGTTTCTTCCCC
>JBKJWE010000338.1:0-2906 GCA_046717045.1 Nitrospiraceae bacterium
CGGACAGGTTGTCCCTTGAGAGGGCAGAATTTCCTTCTTTCAATCGACCCATACGCCAATAGACCATGAAGCGCACAACGAAGTTGTTGAATTTGCTTCTGTCAGGTCTCGCCTGCGCTCTGGCCAACAAATTGCGTCCGGCACCCGTGACGTCCGAGGATGACAAGGAGCCTCCTATGATCTTCAAAATCCGAAGGTGGCGGATGCGTGTATGTCACAAGATGTGCATTGCTCTAGGTTCCGTGTGTTTTCTGCTTAGCTGCTCGGGGCCCTTGCAGCAGACGACGCAGCAGATCCAGTGCACGGGCTCCATCGGGCAGATCCTCTACGCCGGCCCGTACAGCGAGGAAAGCAAGGACGCGTACATCGTCCAGATGGATACCTTTACGCAAGCCGTCTATCGCAAGGGCGCGTGCCGGAGGCTGCAGGCATGAGCAAATCCGGCGGCGATCACACGGGAGGTTATATATGAACCTACTCAAGACAGCCCTGGTTACAACCGTCCCGATAAGTCGATCCTGGTTACATGCATGTCCCGCCCGATCACAACTCCACAAATCGCATCGGGATCCGGGTGTCGGCCGACCACCCGACGCACATCCGCTTAGTGAGAGCATTATGACTAGAACATGCCCGCGAATTTAAGACGTCGAGGTGAATCGCCAGCTCATAATTCAATGTGAACATGCGTGCCTGGCTGTCTCACTCTGCGAGCAGCACTTGCGGCCAGGGGATCTTAAACCTTGGAATACTGTTGTGCGAGGCTGCCACTGGCTGAAGGATCTGTGTTGCGCCGGTGAGAAAGCACTTCAGCCCCGGAAATGCCAAATGTCTAATCCCGACTATAAAGCCCCTACTCGAATGATTAATTTATTATTGGTTGATGATCACCCCAGTAATTTACTTGCGCTTGAAGCTGTCTTATCTGATCCTCAATATAATTTGATTTTGGCGCATTCCGGTTTCGAAGCAATTGACCTCATGAAGAAACATGAGATCGCGCTCGTTCTTTTGGACGTTCAGATGCCTGAGATGGATGGATTTGAAACCGCACGACGAATGAAATCCATGGAGCATTGTCGGGATATTCCCATTATTTTCATTACGGCTATCTACAATGAAGATCCTTTTATCAAAAAAGGCTACGAAGTGGGCGCAATTGATTATTTCAGTAAACCCTTTGACCCGGACATTCTACGACTGAAAGTGGGCCTCTATTCGTCGCTCCATCACAAGACCTACCTTCTTCAAGAGAGAGAAACACGCATCAGGGAAACCGAACAGCTTTTGAAGACAGGCCGAAAGCTGTCTTCTGTTCTTGAATCTCTTCCTGTTGGAGTGCTCATCGCGGATGCCGAGGGTCGGGTGTGCCAGGTCAATGAACAGGTATTGAAAATCTGGGGATTTACAAGGCTTGTGGGGAAAGATTCTTATGCGGACTTTTTGGGTTGGTGGGATCATGAGGGCAAACTGATCAAGGCATCTCATGGCCCCATGGCGCGTTCGATAAGGAGTGGTGAGTCTTCCCATAATGAACTCACTCAGATCAAATGTTGTGATGGAACTTCAAAATCCGTTCTCAGTTCGGCTTCCCCGCTGAGAAGTGTTGAGGGAGAAATTGTAGGTGTGGTTATGGTGATTCAAGACGTGACCGAGCACAAGCAGATCGAGCTTGATATGGAGCAAAGTATTCAAAAACTCATTTCTTCAGAAATCGAATCCACGACAGCTGGGGACACCTCTTAGCTGATTCAGTTGCCAACAGGATCAGTAACCCGCCTTGCAGGCGGTTCCCCTGAATCATCAGAGAACACGCGTGCGAGGGCCAGAACTTCTCCTCACTATCCCATCCATAGCTTTTGCCCACCGGGGTCAAGCGGAAGAGACTCCGCGTCGCGCTCCTCTTATGGAGTAGGCGTGGTCGTCGTCGTCGACGTGGAACTACTACCGGATGACTGCTTGTGGGATGGAGCCAGATAAATTGGCCGCGTCTTTGGTTTCCGCCGTGCGAATGCTCGTCAAGGAGGCATAAGATGGCAGCGGGGAAGAACAAGATCAAGCATGACGAGCGACGAAGCGACGGATTCAGTCAGTTACTGAACCGCTGGAATTTGTTCGCCAATAACAAGGTCAAAATGAGCAGTGCTCAAGTGCTGGCAGCCAAGGTGGTGATCGGTAAATCGATCCCCGACCTGAAAGCCATCGAACACAGCGGGAAAGCCGATGACGCGGTGCAGCATTCGATGACGGTGGAGTTCGTGGAGGGGCAGAAATGATCGTACATCCTAGACCCCTTGCCGGTACACTCCTTTCTGGTTAAAGATCGTCCTTGCGTGTAAGCGCCCCGGCGGACCCGTTTGAAATCGAGATGCCATACGCTTGAGTCTACCGTCTGATCGCACTCTAACAAGACTGTGACTAGAGGAGTTACAGGGCAAGACCCTGGCAGAAATAGACGCGAGGCGTGCTCGTGGAATCTGTACTAGGCCTCTTCCTAGTAGACTATCTTCCATCGATGAAATACAGTGAAGATGCTTATAGAAACCGCGATGGAATCACGGCGAGCATAGCTCCCCGGTGACCCCCATAGCGGAATCTGAAGTAAAAGGCTCGACTCCGAAAGGGGTCGGGCCTTTGCTCTATCTTGAAAGACGAGGTGGCCACCATGAATCTTAAAAACAAGGAGTATTCTGAACTCACGCTGCTCCAGGTGACCAGACCTCTGTCGAAATGCCTACGGCGGCTCTGTCGAGAGGATCTGCCACTGGAAGATCACGGGCTCAACGGTAATGGTGCAACGGTAGCCGTCGTCGGCCGCCAGGGGGCCATCTCCTGGCGGTGTCTTCCTCGATTCGGTTCTCCGTCGGCGTTCTGCCGCATCCTGGATGTAGGCGCGGTGGATTTTT
>JBKJWE010000339.1:0-7407 GCA_046717045.1 Nitrospiraceae bacterium
ACGTGAAATGTGGGTGGTACATCGCAGGGGCTGTGGCAAGCATCCTGGCAACAGCGATTGCAGCTGAGGCAGAAATGATGATTGCCACGGCAAAGCCCGTGGTGGACTCAAGCATTGCGACGTATATACCGAAACCGGGCATTTCTGGGGGATAGCCATCGCCGGTTCAGATACTATGCAACCCATCATCGCCAAGGTCGCTGCCGCCTTTAGGGTTTGGCAACCGAACATCAAGATTGCCGTGCAGGGAGGCGGATCTGACGCGGCCCTTGACCAGTTTCTGCAAAATCAGCCCACCATTCGACGCGGCGATGCCAATCCAAAGGGACATCAAGTATCCGGCCACGTGGGGCTGCTCGCCTCGTCTCGTCCCTTAGATGCAGAAGAACGAAAGGACTTTCGTTCCCGTTATGGGTTTGAAGTGACGGAAGTGCCTATCGCCCTCGATGCCGTTGCCATCTACGTCAATCATCAAAATCCCCTTCCCGGCCTCACCATGGAACAAGTCGATGCGATTTTCGGTCAGTCCAGGAAACGTGGCGCGACATCCGACATTACGTCCTGGGGTCAGCTGGGTCTTCAAGACGGATGGGAGCAACAACCCGTTCGCCTCTATGGCCGCGACAAACGGTCCGGTACTAGGACCTTCTTTGTTCACACGGCGTTGTTGGACGGAATATTGAAATCGAATGTGCACGAAGAGCCTGGAACTGCGATGGAAATCCTTGACCTCAGCCGCGATGCCGCGGGGATCGGCTATGCCGGTATTGGATTCCAAGCTTCGACCGTTCGCATCCTGCCGATTGCAGAAAAATCCGGTGGCCCGCTTGTGGCGCCGACCGCAGAATCCGCCACCAATGGCACATATCCACTGGCCCGTGCGCTGTATCTCTATGCGAGAAAAACTCCCAAAGGTGAATTAGACGAAGAAATCGCCGAATTCCTGAAGTTCATCAACAGCCGCGAGGGGCAAGAAACCATCGCCAAAGCTGGCGTCTTCCCGCTGTCCGCCAGTCAAGTGACGTCAAATCTGCAGGCGCTGGTCGGCTCACCTACATCTGCCACCACACTCACCGTGTCAGCTCGATAGCGGTTCTTCTTAGGTTCTCTCCATGCTGGGAGGATGCGATCCTCCCAGCCCGCTTTCGCACGAGGTCATCTTCTGCTAGACTCTTGCCGACGTTTTGCTGGAAGGGAACCCCGACATGCGTCATCCAATCTCCGCTCCCGCATCCATATATCTCACGGTCCTTGTGCTAAGCTGCTCAGTCTCGCCGCCACCCATTCCCATCTATACCGAGTCTGGGTTTACCGTCGCGATCGCTCACGACCCACGATCCGGGTCAGGGCATTCGCATCCAGTAGCGGTATCGCTTGCCCAAATGAAAGCCCTGCTGCTTGGCCTACGGGTGCGTGGGCGAGATGCAGTCGGCACATTCGGGTTGTTAGGAGAGGATCGGGGCACCCCCGCATTTGGAGAAAGCGACATCACGAAGCTCGCACCCCATTTGGTCGCCGGTCTCGGGAAGGCATCACCTCAGGACTTAGTGACGTTTCATCTTGCTCAGCGCGATAGTCGGGGCGCTCCGATGGTGACTTCCGGCGGCGTGTTCGTGAGGAACCAACATCTCTACGTTATCCTGGCTAATGATCGAACCTCTCCTAGTTCGGTCCAATACGAAACAGCCTATGAGCCGAACAGCCTGATCGATCCATTGCTGCCGATTGCACGATTTAAGTTTGTGGCTGAATTGATACCGCAAGAGCTGAGAGTCACAACGTCGGACGCTAAACGGATGGACGGATGGGAGGGTTATCTCGACGAGTCAAAGGTTGTCGTAGTGGATCTGCAGCACCTTAACAAGAACCTGCCGCCACCCTCCGACGGCGCACCGATCATATCACCGGTGATCAGGCCATAGCCCGATGTTACTCGATCATCTTGTGATGGGACGGGGTTGACCGGCATCGGCCAATTGCACGTTGACCCGTACGACCCCCTCATTGAGCTTCCGGTAGGCATAGCCTTCGGTGATCCGAGGCAATGCGTCGGCCTGCTCCTGCTTGGTGATCAGCGAAAGCGCTGGAACATAGCGTCCTGCGGCAACTTTGACGCCGATCAGTTTCGCCCCCGGTTCGACCACGACGTGGTCCCCCAGCTCAGTACTGAACACAAGAGCTTGCATGCCCGCAAAGGTATCATCGTCCACTCTGGCAGGACCGTGCACTTGGCTTTGATGGGCCAGGGAAACACGCTTTCCGATGTAGACTGAATATTTGTGCCCTTCGACATCCACTTCGTTCTCAGTCAGTTCGCGACCTCCTTCAAACGTCTCGAGTCCATGAATGACGACGCCATCCTGCACATTGCTTTTATCACCGACGTAGATATGCTGGCCTTCGTCTCCCCGGATGGATGCTCCTGGAGCCACAAAGATGTGCTCGCCGAGGACGACGGAGCCACTGACGGTCGCGAGCGAGTGGATGTTTGCGGTCTTGACAATGACCGGCGCATCGACTTCTGGATTAAACATGGTCTTCACATTCGGGGCCACCCAGCCGATGACAAATAAGCCGGACGCTAGCACATTGAAGCTTAAGCTGAGTGCGAATACTCTCGATCGAATCATGTTTCCCTTCTTCCATAGGAGGACATCAGCCTGCTGAGTCGGTGGACGAGCCACTATACCTTCCTTATCCTTCACCCAACAAGAACATAGCCCCCCCGCAGAAGAGGGGGACAGATAAGCATATGCCTCTGCAGATAGCTTCTAGTTCCAGAACCAGACCACCTGGAATCGAAGCAGGTTGCCGTACGTATCAATCTGTCGGCCTGGGACAGTCGCGGAAGCCTGTGTCCCGTTAAAGATATTTAGGCGCTGCGTAAAGGTGTATGCCACCGTAAATTCCCACTGGGGATCCGGCTGCCAGGCAATGCCGCTCTCGATTTCTTTCATGCGACCGTCCGGTGCGCCGGCTTGAAACTTGATACCACCATGATATTCCTGCCAGCGGGTGTAGAAGTTGGCCAACCCGACGTCAGAGTACTTCCACTGATAATGGCCTTGAACATATCCGCCGTAGAGCGCCCGTTCGCGTATAGTTCCGTCCGCTCCTCGCTGAGGTCCTCGGCCGACCGTATACTCCGCGATAAATCCCCAGGGTTGTGGCGGGTAATACACGTAAAAATTCAATCTCTCATCTAAGTACTTGCCCGAAGCATGTCCCGCGTCAAAGTTCGACCACAGAGCCGGTCCCGCAGCAGGCGTCCCTCGATTGACATTGAACTGCCCTCGCATGACGTTCACGCCGGTCTCCATCAGGCGACCGCCCGGTAATTCCCAGGGCCAACTGAGTCTTGCGCCGACGTGCTTGTCGTTGTTGGCTTCTTGCGCATTGAGACCTTGTCCGTTGTAGACCTGAATGTGAAAGACGCCATAATCTCCGGGGCCATACATGTAATCCAGCATTTGTTTGTAACGTGCCTGTGCTATCTTCGGCGTCCACATGAAGGACACGCCCATGTCGCGCTCAGAGTTCGCGCAGCTGTTCGTCGCATCGGCACGGTCGATTGCCATACGAACCCGGCTGGCCTGCCAATTGTCCCATGAGCAGGGGACTCGCTGGAGACCGACCCGCAAACGATATTCCTTGTCCTTGTCGAAGTTCCAGTCGCCGAACGCGTCCCGCATCGACAGCACATGGGTGTTACCGCTGACATTGGAGGCCAAGTCAGGCTGGATAAAGAAGGAGACGTGGTCGGAAACCTGTCCCGTCACGACCCAACGAATTCGGCGGAAGAAAAATCCTGGTTGAGCTCCCGCACTTGCGTTTCCCACCGACGCGTCATGATAGCTCCTTAGATTCCCATTCGACGTGTTGTTGTACCGCATCATGCCGTAACCGAACATGGTGATCCGCTCATACCAGCGCGGGCTCCCCGTAAATTCCGCCACGACGGAACGCTCACTCTGACGACGTTCGTCTTCAGCCTTGATTCGAATCCAATCATCCAGAGTGATGACGCCCTTTTCGAGGAGGAGATCCTCCATCGACGTGCTTTCTAATGGGCGAGGGGCATTCATGCTGCCGCCTGGAAACGCCGCCGGCGTCGCTGCAGAGGTTCCGACGACTGGTTTCGAGGCGGTCTCTTGCGCCTGCGCCTGGATTCCTAATGTGAAGAGCCCCCAAAAGACGATAAACAGCAGCCCAACGATCACCCTTCTTTCCGCACACACTCGTCTCAACACGCGCGCCTCCTTTACTCATGATAAAACAGCGATTGTCTATCTGGAGATGCAATGGCAGCCAGTGCACAACTGCGGGCACTATGCCGCGAGGCTGTGTCGAAACCGTGACGGGATTGTTACAGGAGTGTTAATTTTCTCTGAGGAAACGGTAAACCTGAAGGAAGGGCTAAAAGATCCTGAAGTACTTCACGGTGCTTTTTCCGGTAGCGGAATCGCGTTGGACGACTGTCGCGGCTTGTTGTACCACTTCGTTGATCGTCAGTGTCATGCGAGCAGAAAACATGTCGCTCTTCACATCATAGGCTCTTGTCGCCCGTAAGGTCCGCATGATTTCTGCTACGCTGCTGATACGATCGAGATCCAGGCTAGTCTTAAATGGGCGCGCTTGAATAATCTCCGCCGCCATGGTTTGCGTGATCCCGAGATCGAGCGACTGAATTACGAGAGAGTCGGCGGTGTTGAGATTGACCCACCCCTCGCCCTCCTCAGGATATACGGTCGCAACTTTCGACAGCTTCTCGATGATCTCCGGCGTCATGCCTTTGACCACGCGCAGTTCCAACAGAGTCTGGAGCGGGCCGTTGGCGGCGCGATAGGCCGGACGAAGCGTTTGATAGTACTGACTTTCGGCCCCACTTGGTTCCGGTACTTCATCGGGATCGACCCAATCCACGATGGCATCGACCAACTCTGGGTTGACTTGAACCAACTCGAAGAGCCGCTTCAGACGTTGGATTTTTGCTTTTCGAGCGCTGGCGTCCCCAGGAACGGCGAGATCGTTGAGATTCACCTTACCCCGCTCATCCTCGATCTGGGCCGTCACCAACCCATCGCCGATGGCATAATCTCTAATCGGAAACGCCCAGAGATCGGTGGGAGCGTCGTAGAACTGCCCCGCCAGCTTATCGCGTACCAGGTCTTGCTGCAGCACCGCTCGAGCCGCTTGAACGGACGCACGGGCCAGCACGGTGGCTTTGAAATGATCGCGAAAAGCCGCTGCGTCTCGATACTCTCGTCTGGCTTCGGCGTCGAGTTCGAGGATGAGAGCGACGAGGAGGCTGAGGACCAGCAGTGTCAATAAGAGGGCGATGCCCCTTTCATCAGGCCTTCGCATAACACACGATTCTGAGCGTCGCATCGAGATTGACCGGATTGTCGTATTTGGGCTTAATCTGGAGATGCCGGACCTGCACATCGTAGGGCGCCTGTTCGAGCGCCACCAATAGCGCCAAGATCTGAGGCAACTGGACCCCGTCCAATCGGAGATCCACCGCCGTTTCTTGATAGCCCTGGACCACGGTCGGACTCTGGGGCTGCATGCCGACGATTCGCTCGCGAACTTGCGCCGCCGTCGTGACTTGTTCCATGAAGGCCATCAGGGAGAACTGGGCGCTCGGCGGCGGCATCCTCTCTTCCAACTTGGCCAGACGAGTTCGTTTTGCGCCATACGCGTGAACCAATTGCGCCAATTCCTGACTCTCCTTCTGCTTTCGTATGGCCTGCCGATCGAGCTTATCGATCGTCGCAAGGAACGGATCCACGATGAGGAGAAAGACCAGCGCGGCAGCGACCACTAGCCCACCGACGGCGACGATGCCACGCTCGCGGTCCGAAAACTGCTGCCAGCGCTCTTTCAGCTTGTGCATCATGGCTGTTGCACCGAATAGGTCAGGCGAAACACCACCTGATTGGGAACGGCTCCGACGCGAGTTTCGCTCACGGAGGCATCCTGGAATGCCGTGGCAACCGTAAAGGCCTGTTTGATCTTCTCGACGGCATCGAACGAAGTGGTTTCACCTTCGAGATGAACACTTGCGCCGTCAATAGTAAGCTCGCGCACTTTCAGCGCCACGCCGGGCGGCAGCTGCTTCACCAGCTGTGAAAGGGTGGCGAGTGCTCGGAATTTGCCTCCGTCGATGATGGCCAGCCCTTTTTCCACCTGAGACACACGATAGCGGGCTTGGTCGAGTTCTTCGCCTAGGCTGGCGCCCGCGCCGAAGGTCTGTTCGTATTGCGCATGCAGTCCTTGCTTGAGGTCCTTGACCGTTGAATCCTTCAGCATGACCCGCACGGAGAGGTTCGTGAGGGCGAGCAGACCAAGCACGACAGCTCCCCACAGAGCCAGCCGACGGTCCTGCTTCGAGAAATCTCCCGTCGCCGATGCGCCGTCGCTGCTGGCCTTGAAGTCGAGGGCGAGTTCGGACTCAATGGCTCGGTTTTTCCAGCGCGGCCTGACGATTTTGGGATGAATGGCCAGCCCAAACGCGATGGAGAAGGCCTTGGGGCAACTGGCTCCGAACCCTTGGCGAGGGCCGACCGGCACCAGCCCTAACTGCTGTCCCACATGACCGCTCAATTCTCTGAGCTTCGATCCGCCCCCGGACACCCAGCAATGTGTCAGCCGCTGCTGCACCGACCCTTCATACGCGTGGAGAGAGACCCGCAGTTCTTTGAGCAACGGTTCTAACCAGGCATCAACTTCCTGCACCGCCATCGCGCGTTTGCGACGCTCGGCCTCGGCAAAGCTGCAGGCATGGCGCACGGCCAGGGCATGGGTCAGATGGTTTCCGCCCCAGTGCACGGTTCGCAACAGGACCGGACGGCCATCATGGACCAGACACAACGTCGTTTTTGACGCGCCCACGTCGATAATCGCGATATCGCCTGGAACCGGCGCCCCTTCGCCCTTCAAAAATTGCATCACGGAAAATAACGCCATGCCGTCTACGTTGATAGCGGCGGGGCTCAGATCTGCCGAAGCGAGGAAACGCAGGTGCTCGTTGACCTTGTCTCTTGGCGCGGCCGTTACCAAGACGTCTGAGCCGGTGGCCTTCTTGAGGCCGTCTAGAGCATCCTTGTCAGGTAGGACCATACTGCCAACGGCCACATCTTCCAGGGCCATCGGGATCAGGTTCTCGATTTCAAACGGTACGACTTGAGCCAGCTTGGCCGCATCTCGGAAGGGAAACGATAGCGTGCGGATAAACACATCCTGGCAGGGGAGTGCCGTGACAATATCGCCGCCGCCATAAAGCCCGTGCTGCCAGAGAAAGTTTCTAAGGAGGCCGGCACGCCGCGCGGGCTCCGCGGTCTGCTGGTTCCCAAAGGGAAGCGGCAGGTGGAAATATTCAACCGATTCTCGCCCCGTCAACCGACG
>JBKJWE010000340.1:0-2741 GCA_046717045.1 Nitrospiraceae bacterium
TGCGTCAGCGTCTTGTTAGCGGGCAGGATAGAGCGGGCGCGGATGCAGCGGACGATCACCGCCTGCTCCGCCTTGACCGGGTGGTTGATTGCCGGAGTCTCCTCGGTATTCTTTTCTCAGTTGTCGGCGGAATTCCCTGCGCTCTCCGGGTGACATGTTCTTCCACTGTTCGCGCATGGCTTGCCGCCGCTCTTGCGGCAACGACCGGAACCATTGCCGGGCATTGCGCATCGCCTACCGTTGTTCGGGAGGCAGCCGACGAAAGTGGTCGAACCGCTCTCGCAGCCGCTGCTGCGCATCCGGCCGCATCTGTTGCCACTGCTGGAATCGCTGGCGGGCTTGATCACGCTCGTCGGCATTCATGTTAGACCATTGTCGCGCACCGTTTCGGAGCCGTTCTTGTCGTTCAGGCGGGAACTGATCCCACTGCTGATTGAAACGTTGGAGCACCTGCTGTTCATCATGGCCGAGTTGACTCCACGGAATCCCCGCCGACTCTGATTCAGCCCACGCCGATCCTGGCAGGAGAAGCAGGAGGATCATGAACACCAGCACGGGCATCATGGGGTCATATCCCTTCGTGGACCGCGTGGCGCAGGTTCTTGCTGGGTCGTGGATGGCTCCGAATTACGCCGCTTCATCCGTGGCTGACCGCGCGAGTCTTTTGGCGACAACACTTCTGATTCATGTGGTTCAATCTCTGAGGGATCGTCCATTTGGAAAGGATCGATCCACGTCTGGTCATCTCCGGTTTGCCACGATCCGAGAAATTCCAAGAAGTCGGTGTCTGGTTGCGGCCCCACCTCGCGCGGCGCCGCCGCAGCCTGCTGGGCGGCCATGAGTAGGGCGGCCATCATAAGCCACCTAACCTGTCGTGTCGGCATCGGCCAGCCAATGGTAAAATTCCAGATCTTCCGCCAGCTCGACATTTTCCGTCGACAGGATGAGATCCATTTCTTCGATCACATGAACCGGGTGGTGCTCACGAACAGGCTGTCTCATCCAAAGGAGTGCCGCAAGAGTAACGACTGACGCCATGGCAAGCCCACCGGCCCAGACGGTCCAGCGCACGCGTGCAGGGCTCACTTCCAACACCGTGCGTCGCGCGCGTTGCAGGCGCAGAGTCGTCGAAGGGTCCAAGTCATCGACCGCTTGGGTCAGCGCCTGCTTCGCCTGAGACACAAACCGCTCGTCGTCTTGATTCAGTTCCTGATTCATGGCCAATGGTCCCCCAGCATCTTTCGCAGCGTGTGAACGGCTCGGAAATAATGCGTCTTGACGCTGCCTTCTGAACACCCCATCGCCGCAGCAGTCTGCGCCACGTCGAGTTCCTC
Organism: Nitrospiraceae bacterium; assembly: GCA_046717045.1. Classification (GTDB taxonomy): domain Bacteria; phylum Nitrospirota; class Nitrospiria; order Nitrospirales; family Nitrospiraceae; genus JBKJWE01. Next base: position 1,335 of record JBKJWE010000340.1, read on the forward strand.
CCATGCCCGCAACAGAAAGGCTTGCTGCTGTCGCAGGGGCAATGTCCGTAAGGCCTCATCCAGCGCCACCGAGGTCCGCTTGGTCCTCAATTGATCTTCGGCCGACGGTGCGTTCGCATCGGCGATCGATTCGAGCGGATCCTCCTGCTTGTCATCATCGTCCGCTCGACCGAGCCACTGTCGCCAGCGATTCCTGACCTTTGCGCGGCGGTACCAATCGCGAATTCGACTTTGGAGAATCGTATGAAATAGCGGGCCCCACTCGGATTCGTCACGCGACCCATAACGTTGAACCAGTTTCAGCATGGCATCCTGGACGATATCCATCGCCTCGTCCACATCACCCGTCGCGATGTGTGCTGCCCGAAAGGCCCGCCGTTCGACAGCGGCCAGGAAGTGATCTAAGGCCTGGGTCCGCTCCAGAGTCGTCGGCCTCCCACCCACCCATAATCGCGAAGACGGTTCACAGACAGCCAGCTCGACGACCGCCACTGTCATGCGAGCTCCTCGCCTCCACTCACTCGCAGCGTCTTGAGCTCCCCGGGATTGTTCATCCGATTGCGGTGCCGGTCAAGTCGAAATTGCCGGCTCGGCTCATGGGACCAGAGTCTTTCGTTGAACCGTCCCCTGATGAGGATAACGCCGAGTTCACAAGGGGGTTGACGAGAGTGCGTGGATGGGGAACTGGAGAGAATTACCTGGAGCTTGGTGCGGTACCGGATCGTTTCGCCAAGGTGGTGGCCGACTGGGGAAGGGGGATTTTGACCACAACGTCATGAATCGGATCAGCATCCTGGTCTTTTCCATCGGCTCCGACGCTATACAGCAACCCCTTCTGCTGATTGACCAACATGGGCAGTCCTGTAACGGGGTCGTAATGCGACTGTCCGGCTTTGGCGAGACGCGCGAGCAGATCTCCCTCTTGCGGACCACGTCTGATCCAGACCTGCAGACTTGCCAGGCGCAGCCGAGCATCAGTCTCCACCATACGACCGACGTAGGGGTTCCAGGATGGCATTGGTTCAATTCCGATGACGTGTTCAAGAGGATTCGCCAGATAGTCTACAAGCCCCGTCCCTGGAGTCCGCACGAAGGTAGAAAGTTTAGGCAGGTTGGCATAGCGCCCTTCCGCCACGGCTTTGTTCGCCGCCTCGTAATAATCTGCGTACGCATTGGATCGCCGTTGCACAGGCAACGACATTGCCGCCACAAGAGAAACATGAAGGGGACGCTCCTCAGTCTTGTCGTGCTTCAGGTGCTTCGCCACATCCTTACTCGCCCACACCAGATGGCTTTGCATGGGCCATCGGATGGACAGTTCTACCTGGTCGAGAGGCCGCACGATCTTATTGAACCGTCCCAGAGCGGCCTCGTCGAGATCGGGACGAATCAAGAATGCAGAGGCGA
>JBKJWE010000341.1:0-6705 GCA_046717045.1 Nitrospiraceae bacterium
CGGAAGGGTATGCCGCTGGCGGCTTTGAGCGCTCGCTGGGGCCCAATCTGAACTACGACCCGAGTTGATGGAAAGAAACGACCTGCCGATCGGCAGCTAAGATACTGCGGCGAGTATGCGCGAGGGCGTCGGCTTGCCGACCGCCTGATTGAGCTCAAACTTTACCCATCGATACCGCTCTTCAGCCCAGCGATTGAATTCTTCTGAATCCGCAAACACCAATTCCCAGGCCCTGGCGGCATCCAACATCAACAAGTGATGCGGCAGGTTATTGCCGGGGAAATAGACGACCAGCACGGCGGATTTCCCAGTCAGGCTGATATCGGTGAACACATGCAGCATGGCGGAGACGGGAAGAGTGAGTTCCCGTGAGGCGGCTTCGACCAGCGGATGGTAGAGCCGCTGTAGAAACTGAGCGGTGACTTCATAGGCATTCGTGGTTCCCAAGAGACGCGGATTCGGTTTCTCCCCGAAAAGATGCTCGGTCAAATAGGTCGCAGCCTCCCATGTGGGCATTGTTCCGGACGTGACCAGGGATTCGCAGAGGTAGGCGATCCAATTACGCGCAGCGCCAGTTTTGCGAATCGCAGTCGTCTTCTTTGCCATGGGCGGCAATCCTTTCGGCTACGTGGAGTGGATCGTGGTACAGAACCTGGGGACCGAGGAGTGGGGCTGTACCTGCAGCGTTCAGTGAAGTATATCGGCGAGGGGAAAACCGGTCAACGAAATGGAGAAAATCTGGCTACGATAAGGGGGGGGTGCCGCGGAGCGGGCGGTCGGCGTATTCTTCATGGATAAGCTTGATTTCGGCGAGGGATGCGAAAAAAACGTCCAGCAGTTCGGGATCGAAGTGCTCGCCACGATGTTTGCTCATCAGGTCGACGGCATGGTCAAGTGCGAAGGCCGGCTTATAGACGCGAGCGGTCGTGAGTGCGTCGAAGGCATCGGCGATCGCGGCGATTCGGCCTTCCACGGGGATCACTTCTCCCTTCAACTTGCGAGGATACCCGTTGCCGTCCCATCGTTCATGGTGCGTCCAAGCAATCGACGCCGCAACTTTGAGGATTTCGGCGTCCGATCCGCTGAGGATGCGATACCCGATTTCCGCATGCTGCGAGATCACGTTGAACTCTTCCTGCGTGAACTTGCCGGGCTTCAACAAGACATGATCGGGTGTGCCGATCTTCCCGATATCATGCATGGGACTGGCCGTTCTGATCAAATCGCACCGTTCGGTTGACAGCCCGTAGCGGCGGGCGAGTAGCTCACAATAGTGGCTCATCCGTTGGATGTGTTGGGCTGTCGCGCTGTCGCGATACTCCGCCGCAATGGCCAATCGCTGAATCGTTTCTTCCCGGGAGAGGCGGAGTTCTTTTTCGCTGCGTTCGAGCCACTCCAACGCCTGCTGGAGCGCCATTGTCCTGGTTCTGACGATGTCCTCGAGGTTCTCGCGGTGAAGTTTGTTTTCCATTTCGAGCCGACGGCGTCGGAGCGCGTTGGCGACGTCGATCATCACCTCATTGGCCTCGAACGGCTTAATGATGTAGCCAAACGCGCCCATGTCGAGCGCGGCGTTAGCCAGGACGGAGCTGTCCAATCCCGTCACCATAATAGCGGCTGTGTGAGGATGTTGGGTGAGGATCATGCGGACCAGATCCATGCCGGATTCACCGGGCAAGTTCACATCGCAGAGGACCAAGGCAAAGGGCTGTGCCTCCAGCTTCTGGCGGGCCTCACGGGCATCCGAAGCGAGCACCGTTTCGTAGCCGTGCGTCTGGAGCATGTAGCCCAGAAGGCGGCGAATCGGCTCCTCATCGTCGATGATCAGGATACGCTTGAGATCCAGTAGATTATGAGGCGTGTGGCGGTCGAGCAGTAGCGTCATGATCGGAAGCTGCAGCCTCAGCTGAGTGGAATACGTGTTGGGTCGATCCTAGGAGTCCCAGAAAGAACTGTAAAACCAAGTGCACCTTTTGTGCCAATGAAATGTGAAATTACGCGCAGTTCCATTTTTTCTTTGGAACGCAACCAACCGTAAAAAGCCTCGCAATACTCGGCGTGTGAACCTGCTCGATGATCAGGACATAAATCGACATCACCTGGCCATTCTCGTCCCCAGACCAATGTGCTGTACAGATTTCGTCAAACGGAGGCGAAGTTTTGTACACCTAATCGTATGATTCCGTTTGCATTCGCTGCATGCCACAACAACGGTCGTACCGAGGGTTTCATTGCGAATTGAAGGGGCCTTCACTATAATGCGCCGCACATCGTACACAGGAGAAGAGCATGACGACTGCTGCCGCTGGGTTACTGCGGGTGGATGGGAGACGAAAAGACCAAGTGCGCCCGATTAAGGTGACGCGGAATTTCATCAAACATGCCGAAGGGTCTGTACTGATCGAAATGGGCGATACCAAAGTGATTTGCACCGCGTCGATCGAAGAAAAGGTCCCTCCGTTTTTGAAGGGCAAGGGGGTTGGATGGGTGACGGCTGAATACTCCATGCTTCCACGCTCCACCCACGAACGGTCGCCACGTGAAGCGGCGAAGGGGAGGCAGAGCGGGCGTACGCTGGAAATTCAGCGCCTCGTCGGCCGGTCGCTGCGGGCCGTTACGGACATGGGACAAATGGGGGAGCGGTCGATCTGGATCGATTGCGATGTGATTCAAGCCGATGGAGGTACGAGAACGGCGTCGATCACAGGAGCCTTCATTGCCCTGGCTGACGCGTTTGAGGTATTGAAAAAACGAAACCTTATCAAGAAACGGCCGCTGACGGATTACTTGGCGGCGATCAGTGTCGGAAAAGTCGGTGGGGAAATCATGGTCGATCTGGCCTACACCGAAGACTCGTCGGCCGATGTGGACATGAATTTGGTGATGACCAGCCGCGGGCGCTTCGTCGAAGTGCAGGGCACGGCGGAGAAGACACCGTTTGCCAAACCCGAGCTCGATGAATTTCTAACGCTCGGGTGGACGGCGATCCAGACACTGACTTCGGTGCAGAAAGAGTTGGTCGGGTCGTTAGAATAGCCATGATTCAAGAACTCGTCCTCGCGACGCGGAATCGGCACAAGGGGGAAGAACTTGCCGCGTTGCTTGGCGATCTCGGGATACGCATCCGAACGCTCGACGAATTCCCAAGCGCGCCGGACGTGATCGAGGACGGCGACACGTGCGAGGCCATTGCCATCAAAAAAGCCCGCGCGATTGCCAATGCGACAGGACTTCCCGCCGTTGCGGACGATACAGGGTTGGAGGTGGATGCCCTCGAGGGGCGTCCTGGTGTCTATGCCGCCCGCTATGCCGGTGAGCAGGCGACGTATGAAGACAACTGCCGCAAGCTCCTAGAGGAACTGCGCGACATCCCAATTGCGAAACGGACGGCGCGATTCGTGACGGTGGCTGCCTTGGCCTTGCCGTCGACCGCGGTTGAGATTGCGAGGGGTCAATTGCAGGGCCTCATTACGGAAGAGCCCGCCGGCTCGCAAGGGTTTGGATACGATCCGGTGTTTTTCGTGCCAGAATTGGGAAAGACATTGGCCGAACTGTCAGCGGATGAAAAAAATCGCGTAAGCCATCGGGCGAAAGCCTTTGCAAAAGTACGCGAGCTGTTGCGTAACAAAGATTGCCCGGCCCAGGCTGTGTGACGATATTGTGTTCTCCTTCTCTCTCCTCATCCTTCATTCAATTTGTGTTGCCTCCCGCCTGCTGCTATTCGCTGATATGGATAGTCACGGATGTGGCGGCCCAGTCGGGAGCTGCTCCAGTTGAAATGGTCGGTACGGGGTCAGTTGCCGGCGCTGGGTCGGGGATGGAAGGAGCAGGCTCTGATGTCGGGAAGCCCGGCGGAGAGCCTGGTTGACCGGCATTGACCGGTCCAGGAATATGAGGGGTGGGATCGTAGACGGCCACGATGCCGCGCGTGGCAGCTCGCGAAAGATATTCTCTTATCGACTCGATAACAGCGGTGACTGAGCGAGAACCGATCTTGCCCCGAGTCGTGGTGGCATTTGACTGAAGCCCTTTGACCCGTTGACGGATCATCTGTGCCGTTTCGAGATCGGTGCTGCTGAAGACTCGGACTGTGTCGATTCCATTGGGAGGGGTGTAATCCCAATAAAAACCGGCCCTGTTACCGTTTTTCAAAGAATCGGGTATGAGAACGGTCTCTCCAGCCCCGACATGCCCTTCAGGAAAAAAACCGGCCTTTGTATAGTCATTGGGAAACAGTAGATTCACGCCTCCTTCTGAATCCACATCCACGATCGTAAGATACGCATCGGCGTTCACATTCACCTCGAGTTGCAAGCTGTTTTCAGCCGTACGAGGTTTCCCTGATTTTCGGATACGGTATCGTGCTGGCTGCGTATCTCCTGCCACAACTGCGATCCCGCGCGTACTGACCTTCGGTTTACCAGGCATCGGGGCGTTCGCCACACGCACGTCGATCTTCAACTGTGATGACGGGTTGTCGAGTGTCAGGAGTTCATTGGCCGTCGCCGAGCGTGAAACCACCAGCGCCAGCCCGGTGGCCCAATCGTCGCCGTCCCCATTAAACGAACCGACAAGTTGGATGCCGTCAGCCGCTAGTAATTGGATAGTGTTGCCCTGCGAGCTCACCAAGAATCGAGCAGACTGTTCAGGGCCAACCACTTCCACGTTCGGGATATGCTTCACCAGCGCCTGTTGGATTTGCTTCCGTTTTGCCTCCGGCACGTCAAGTATGTGGACAGGGATCTTTTCGCCGGTTGGAGCGGGTATCAGTGTCACGGCACGGGAGTGTTCCGGAATCTTTTTTCCGGACGGATGATAGGTGGCTTTCGCGTCTTGGCCGACGAGCTGTGTCACAGTGGCAATGGCCAGCGCCCGTCCTGGCGTGAATGTGGTGTCGCCGGGAGGATAGATGGCCCAGGTTGATCTGGGGACGGCACCGAGCAAGAGCCCGTTCACAATTATGAGCGTTCCTGGATCGCCTGCTCTCACGTTTAACCAGGCCAAGCGGGAACCAGCGCTGGAATCGAGAGGTTGAGGGGGGGTGCTGATGACTCCCAACAGGGGCTTGTCGAAAAATTCAGAAGGTGCTTCCAATTGTGGTTCAGGCATGGAGGCGCGGCCAAAATGCGTTTGGATACGTTTCAGTTCTGTCTCGACGCCGCGGAAGATGTCTCGGGGCGAGGCGGTTGAGGACGATGAACTGAGACTCTTTGAAAGCGCGTAGGAGAAAAAGCCGTGGTAGCGTCCGTCAACCGGTCCGTCAAGGGCTTCCTGGTGCGGAGCCGCTCCTGTCATGAGCACATACTGTGCAGGAAGGGGTTGGATACTTCCTCTCGTTCGAACCTCTGCTCCCGCCGTTTGCCGATAGAGACCCACTCGATTGTCTTGGGGGATCGAGCGGGTGCGAATGTCGAGCGAGCGGGTGGCAGTGCCCGAGTGGCAGGAATCGAGCACGATGAAGGCATTCTTGGTCGGTAGTCGCCCGAAGATCACTTCTAATTCGTCGTCCGTAATGTCGGGCACCGACCCGGTACGGCCGTCTTGAGGGACGAGGGTTTCATCCAGGTGATCATCTGGTTCATCGCCATTCAAGTCTTTCACTTGTGAGCCATGCCCGGAGTAATGAATGTACACGGTATCCTGAGGGCCTGTGTCCTTGACGAACTGGTTGAGTGCGGCCAGCATGCCTTCCCGGGTTGCCTGTTCATCGGTCAGGAATCTGATATTCCCTTCTGGAAAGCCCCAGCGGGTGATGAGCACCTGCTTCATCGTCTCGATATCGTTCAGCGAACCCTGCAGCTTCGGGACGGCGCGGTACTTATTGATGCCGATCAAGAGAGCGCGCTTTATGCCCCCGCTGTTGCTACGACCTGATGACTGAGCGACAACCTGATCATGTACCGTAGCACAACACATCGCGAGCAAGAGAATCAGGACGGCGCGGGACCAGAGAGAACGTCTCATCGGCATCACCTTTCGTCTCAGCCATTCGGGAGAGGCATAGGTTTACGGAGATCCTGTACCTGTCTGTCGTTGCTATCAGCCTGACGGTTCATGGCGAGATGGCCTCAGCGCTACGAACGACGTCGCCTCGTGCGTGCAGCAGCTCCAGGCTGACGGCTCGATCTCCGGCGATCATCTCGATGAAGTAGGCATGTTCTGGATTGGGACCATCGATGATCCATCCTCCGACGGTGTTGAGTAACGCGCGAATCTGTCCCTCGGTGGCCTGTTCCCGAAATGTTACCTTGAATGTGACGGTAGGACTGCTGAGCGATCGAGTCGTCACTTTCTCCCGTTGAGCAGGTATCATGATCCATAACAGCAGACCGAGTTGCACGACCAGTACGACAGCCGCCAGCGTCGGAATCCACTGAGGCATAAAGAGCGATCGGAACCATCCATCGAGTCCATCTGGCCAGCTTCGAGTCTGTGCTGGGACATTTCGCCGCGTCGAAGCCTCCTGGGCGACGTTCGCCAAAACAGAGCGAGCGATTGCAGTGGAAGGCTCGGATTGAGCGGAATAGGCCGCGGTAAGCGCGCTCCGCATCTGCGCCAGTTCGTCTAACTCGCGGCGACAATCAGGACAGGACTCAAGATGTCGAACAACTTGCTGTCGTTCCTCCGCACCCAAAGTACTGTTGGCATACCAGGGAAGGAGCGCAACTTCCGGATGAACCTCAGGTGGAAGCGCCTCTCGTTCAC
>JBKJWE010000342.1:0-7392 GCA_046717045.1 Nitrospiraceae bacterium
GTATATCGCCACCCGTCCGCGATGCTCGATTACAAGGTGTACGTCGTCAACACGCTTCTCAAGTTTTTATTGATCGTGCCGATCATGGTAGGCATCGGCATGGTCGGCTTTAAAGCGACAATCGTCATCCATGGATTGTCGTGGGAGCCGCCGAGAACGATGCCGCCCGAGTATCTATTCGCTACGGCATTCGGATCGTTTCTCCTCTTTGATTTCATCAACTACTGTGCCCACGTGTTGTTTCATAAAGTGCCAATACTTTGGTCGTTTCATCGGGTGCATCATTCCGCCGAGGTTCTGACACCTGTCACCGCCTACCGAGCGCATCCGATGGAACTACTCATCCCGGCTGTCTTGCAAGCTCCGGCGATCGGACTCGTGGCGGTGTTCTATCAGAACCTTCTGCCGCATGATATGGAGATGACCACGGTCTTCGGCGTGAGCCTTTTTCCGTTTGTGTTCGGCTTGTTCGGGCACCATCTGCAGCACTCCCATGTCTGGCTTTCCTTCGGTCCCTGGCTGAGTCGGCTGTACATCAGTCCCGCGCAACATCAGATCCATCACAGCCGCGACCCCCGGCATCGCGACAAGAATTTCGGTGTCAAATTCGCGGTGTGGGATGCGTTATTCGGGACGCTCTATGTTCCCAAGACGAGGGAGACTTTGCGATTCGGTGTTCCAGGAGAAGACGCTCAGGAGTTACTGACCGTCGGAAGTGTGTACGTCCGCCCCTTTGGGATGATGGTCGAAAGACTCGGCGCGCTGCCTCACAGGAGAGAGGGTGAGATAGACGCAAATACTATCGGCATCAGTTGGTACAGGTTTTGATTTCAGCCTGAGGTGATCCCTGAAATCCAGTCAAGAAAGGAGGTGAAGACGAATGGAACTACAGCAGAAGGAATCCTATACCGAGCCCCTGTTGGTGACGCATGAACTGCTTCGCGACCTGACGGGGCAAAAGTATAGGGAGACGAATGGGAAGTTGACCGACAAAACCATCGAATAGAAGCCCCTGGCTCTGTTCGAGGGTGTTTCGTATGTCGGGGGCTGGCCGGTCTATTTGGGCCGGCCAGCTCAAGAACTTGCGGGAGAGATGGTGGCAGCGATCCAGATGTGCGTTGGCATGGGCGCTGTGTGGCGGGTCGCTTTTCGCGGAGTCGAACTCTGCTACCAGGATCCCATCTCTGACATCGGTGCGCCGATGTTGTCGTATTGATTTAATGTCCGGGCCGAAGTCGCGGTTTGAATGTATGTCCAGTCTGTGAGGGATCATGTTTAGTGAGGGCATCCAATGGTTTTTAGCAAAAGTGGTGGAACAAGCGTTCTCTTCATTTGAGTCATGGTCAACTGTCATGTCTGCGGTCTCGGGAACGATCAGGAGCTTTAGTGATTTTGAAAACCATATGGCCTGGCCGTACCTTGTTTCCAATGTGCTCATGGCCTGGTGCCTATATCTCATTGGAAAAAGAAGTTGCATGAGTGAAGGTCAGTCTTTTCTGTCCTTTGCATTTCCCCGTCGCTTGTATTGTCATCCATCCACGTGGCTGGATTTCAGATTTGTGGCGCTTGACGTGTTGCTGAAGTTCTTGTTGTACGTGCCGATCTTGACAGGACTCGGTGTGGTTGGAACTCTAGCCATAAGTACAGTGGTTGTGGATATCTTTGAATGGGAACCCCCGACAGCCCTCTCTCCTTGCTCTGTGCTCGTATCCCTCGCGGGATTTTTCCTTTTGTATGATCTCATCAATTATTGGTCGCATGTCCTGTTCCACAAAATTCCAATACTCTGGTCATTCCATCGTGTGCATCATGCTGCCGAAGTGTTGACTCCGATCACCGCGTACCGATCACATCCCATTGAACACTTTGTCACTGGGATGCTTGGAGTTCCGGTGGTCGGGATGGGGGCGGTCTTCTTTCAGAATCTCTCCAGTCAGGATATGCAAGTCGCGGCAATCTTCGGAGTCAACGCCTTTACATTCCTCTTCTCGCTATTCGGGTACCATTTGCGCCATTCCCATGTCTGGCTCTCCTATGGTCCGGTGCTGAGCAGAGTGTTCATTAGCCCTGCGCAACACCAGATCCATCACAGCGTGGACCCTCGACACCGCGACAAGAACTTCGGCATTAGGTTCGCCTTGTGGGACGCGCTGTTCGGCACGTTGTACGTGCCCAAGGAACGGGAGAACCTGAAAGTGGGTCTGTCGGATGCGGATCCTCGAGAGTTTGCGACGCTCCGTCAGCTCTATTTTCTCCCGTTTGCGAAGGCTGCGAGGGCCCTCGTCGGGCTTGCAGCGAAATGCTTGTCAGCCGGTTTGTCGCAGGAGCGGTGCCGATGACCTCCCTGTCGGCAGTTCCCGCGAAAGCGTGAGCGGTGTCTGAACGTGACGGTCGGCTGCAAGCCGGTTAACGACTGCGCGTTAGCACGAGTCCGGGGATCTTTCGGTAGTTATTTCGGATTGCATCTTCTTGTCGCCCCTTTCTCTACGCCTGAGTGCAGGACGTCCCGTTGCCCCTGAAAAATTTCGCATGGTAGGATAGCGCATTAACACGAAGCGCTAATAGTCTATGGCTTTTGATGGCTTATGGCAGAACGCGAACGAAGATCCGGTGACTTTCGCGCTCGGGCCATACGCTATATGCCATAATGCGGCTTCATGGTTCTCAGAAGGAGGCTCTTATGAAACGAATGCTATCGATATTCGGTGCGCTGTTGTGTCCGGTCCTCGTGGCCCATCTGGCCCTGGCCGCTGGATTCTTCAAGGTCGGCGAAAAGGCGCCGTCGTTCTCGTTGACGGCGATCACCGGCGAAGCGGTCTCGTTTGATGCCTACAAGGGGAAAGTCATCGTGCTCGGACTCTTTCACATCTGCGAACCCTGTATGATGCAAGGATCGACCCTTCAGAAAGTGTCCGAGATGACCAAGGGAAAAGACGTGGCGGTCGTGGGTGTGAATTCGTCCGGTAATTCGAAGAAAGATGTCGGAGAGTTTTTGTCGGCGTTTCCGGTCAAAGTGACCTATCCTTACCTACTCGATCCTGGGAAGGTGACGGACAAGCTGTACGGCGGTGGAAAGTTCATCCCCAACGTGTACGTGATCGACCAGAATGGAGTGATTCGGTGGCAACGAGTGGGGAATATGGAGTTGGCGGGTGAAGAGGTGATTGTGGCGGAAGTGGAAAAATTGTTGAGTGGTGGAAGTAGCAAGATGTAGGAATCGGGGCGGCTGGGGGTTGTCCCCGCTCGCCGCCCGCGCACACAGGGGCTGATCATAGTTTGAAATTAGGGCGGTGCCGGTCGATGCGCGCGATCAGAGAGCCCCAACCGCCCCGTGTCGAGAAATGGTTCCGCTCAATGGGGGAGAAAAGGACATACGCGAATGGATGAGATGGAAGAGGGAAAGCGGAAGTTTTTGGAATTGGTGAAGGAGGTGGATGCGGCGGTGCAAGTGGTTATTCCGGTGACGCCTTCCAACAGCATGTTCCTGATTTCTCTCACGAAGGGACCGAATCGAAAGTTCATCACCGTGCCGGAAGACGACATCATCGATCTCCCGAACGAAGCAACCATTCTCGCAAAGGTTTCCAAAACGGTCAGAGATGCCATTGCCGCTCTCTAGGTTTGTTCGTGCCATTAGCTATTTGCCACCATCCATACGCGCTTTGTTATGAAACAACTCCTCCCTGGTTTCTGGCAATGGTCCTGGTTTTCCGAGGAAAAGCAGCTCGACTTTAACGGGCTGTTTCTTGTCGTCGGCGAGCATAAGATGCTGATTGATCCGCCGCCGATGGCGGGAGAGGATCAGTCGTTTATCCGGCGAAACGGGCCGGTCGATTACATCATCGTCACCAACCGAGATCATGCACGTGAGGCCGGAGCCTGTCAGGGAGATTTCGGTTGTCAACTATTTGTGCCGGAGGTCGATGCGCCGCAGATGGATCTCAAGCCGACCAAGACGTTCAAGGATCAGGAATTGCTTCCTGGCGGGATTTGGATCGTCCATCTGAAGGACCAGAAATCTCCCGGTGAGTCGGCGCTGTTCATTCCGCAGTGGAAGGGCGTGCTGATCGTCGGGGATGCGTTGATCGGCAAGCAGGCCGGCGCCGTTTCAATGTTGCCTGCTGAAAAGTATGCGGATCGGGAGAAGGCGAAAGAAGGTTTGCGCCGTCTGTTGAAGTATAATTTCGATGTGCTGTTGGTCGGGGATGGGGCGTCCATCATGTCGGGCGCCAAGCAAGCGGTAGAACGGGCGTTACTCTAGCGAGCGATTCGCATGACCATACGAAACGGCCTGTCCGAAGAGCTTAACCGCCAGGGCAATGAACATTTTGCGCTGGGTCACTGCACCGACGCCTACACCTGCTATGCCAAGGCGTTGGAGTGCGACCGAATGACCGGCGATCGCCGGGCGCTCGTCGCCACACTTGGAAACATGGGCAACATCTGCGCGGTGAGCGGACGTCGAGAGGCGGCGCAGAACTATTATCAAGAGGTGTTGGAACTGCAAAAGATCCTTGGCGACGAGAAGGGCATCGGCACGACGTTGGGGAATCTGGGCAACCTCCGCGCGGATGCGGGGGAATGGGACCGGGCGCGCGCCTACTACCTGGAAGCGCTCGACTTGATGACGAAGGCTCATGATGAATCAGGCAAAGCCGTGCTGTTTTCCGATCTCGGCTTAGTGGCACGTGAAACGAAGCAGTTCGATGAGGCGCTGCAATACTATGAGAAGTCCTTGGCGCTGATGCGGCGGTTGGGAAATCAGGGTGGAGTAGCGGATGCCTGGCGCATGATGGCGCGTACGTTTTTGATGCAGCGGCGGTATGACGATGCCATTGCCTGTTGCCAGACCAGCCAATCGGTCGCGGAGCGGTCCCGCGATGAACTTCGCACCGGGGGGGCGCGGTATATCTTGGCGCAATGTTATGAGGAAACCGGACGGCTGCAGGACGCGGCGGATTTGCTGAGTCAGGTCGTCGAGATGGACCGCAAGTATCAGCTTCCCAAACTAGAAGAAAATACGGTCCGTCTTCGGAAATTGCGCGAACGATTAGCTGACCACCCGTCTGATTCGGGATTACGGGAGTCGCTTCGATGAGCGAAACCATATCGACCACGTGGGAGCAGGTTCGGAAGGTCCTGACGCAGACGTTCCCACAGTTCTATGAACTTGAGCCCGGTGGACCGCTGGTTCTCGATATGGGTGAGGATGGCTGGTTGTTGGAAGTCAAATCCGATGGACGTGTGCTCTGTCAGTACGGTGTCGCGATTGATGAGGTGCAATGCCTGATGTCCGAGGGCACACCGGAGGATCTGGGTACGGATGAAATCGCCAAGCAGGCGAAGTACTTCATTCAGCCCGTCGTCGGCAAATTTCGCCTGCTCCTCCTGCAGTCTGGGTTTGCCGAAGAGCTCGAAATGAACGAGGAGTATGTCGCCGTCACGTTCGCCAGATCGGTCGATTTTCAGAATCTGGCCAAGGTCGAAGATCTCATCAAATGGTGTCGTCGACAATTCGGCGGCGGCGCATAACTATTTTTGTCGCAACTCTCCTGCACGTGATCACTCCTATTAAGACCTTCGACGAATTCCGCGACGCAGTGTCGGCCCATCGGCTGCCCCGTATTCTGCTTGTGGCGATCGAACTCGATCTATTTACCACCGTGGGGGCGCAGCGTTGGACGGTGGGGCAACTGGCAAACGCTCTGTCGGTCAGCGAGCGCGGACTGTCGATTCTCTGTCGAAACCTCGCGATGGCCGGTCTCTTGAACAAGAAGGGCGAGATCTACCGAAATAACCGACTTGCGGCGACGGCACTGAATGCCCGACATCCCGCCTATCGCAAAGAGTATCTACACCTGATCTCAAGTCATTGGACGGATTGGGTGCGGTTGCCCGAATCAATTCGCAGCGGGCGGCCGCTCGATCACAAGGAACCAGAAGCGACAGGGTACCGTCGTCAGTTTACCTGGGCCATGCACTATCGCACGCTGGAAACGGCTCCGAAGATTGCGGCACAACTGTCGCTCAAGGGCGTGCAGACGCTCCTGGATCTCGGCGGCGGGCCCGGGACCTATGCCATGGCGTTTCTCTCCAAGAATCCCGGTCTCCGAGCCACGGTCTGCGACCGCTTGGCGGCGCTGGAGGTAGCCAAGGAGATTGCCGCCACACACAAGGCCGGTGTTCGCCTCTCATATCTACCCCTGGACATCATGCATGATGCCATTCCTGGCGCGTATGACGTCATCTGGTACTCGAATGTGTTGCATATCTATTCACCGGAGGAGAACCAATCCGTCTTCCGGCGGGCGCTGGCGGCGTTACGTCCCGGCGGGCGACTGATCATCCAAGATGCCTTTCTCCACGATCGTGAAGGACTCCTTCCGGAAGAGGCCGGTCTCTTTGCTGCCTCCATGCTCCTCTTCACTGATCGGGGGAATACTTACCGCGCTGCGGAAACGGCAAGGTGGTTGAAGGCGGCTGGGTATGTGCGTGTCAGGTTGTTGCGGATGAAGCGGGGGACGGAGGACTGGGAGGACGGGATCCTGGAGGCGGCGGCTCCTGTGAAGGATTCAAGAATGAGCGCCCTCCAAACAAGATCAACAAGAAGTTCAAGAGGCCGCTGATTCCAGACGTAGCCAGCGTGACGAACGTGGGCTGATCCTTGGTGAGAATCTGTACGATAGTGGCGAGGTCGAGGGCGAAACCGACCGTGCCGTACATCACGCAGGCCATGCCTGCCCAATTCCATCCCTTCCAGATGAATCCGGTCAGGACTGCGGGAACGACAATCAGATACAGCATCCAGCCAATGTGTCCGGTCCCCGCTGTCACGATCCCCAGCAGACAGAGTCCCAGCAGCAGAGACATGAGCGTGTGTGTATGATGCATGGCGCCGATGATACCGAGACCATACAGGGTCGGCAACTAAGCTTGTTGCCCCCCTCACTCGGATGCTAGGGTGCATTGTAAGGAGTTGAGACCGTGGCTGCATCGACCAACGACCCACCGGCGAAACCCGGTCTGCTCATTTATGACGGGAATTGCCGGATGTGTGTGACCGCGAAAGAGGGGCTTGAACGCTTGGGCGCCGACCGCCAGGCTCAGGATATACGTATGATTGCGTATCAAAGTGCCGAAGCACACCAAGTGCTCGGATCGAAATATCGGCCTGGGCGACCGGATGCAGCCTTCTTTGTTAAGCCAAACGGGGAAGTAGCCGAGGGACTCGATGCCTTCTTTCCACTCTTGCCGGGCCTGAGAGGAGGGAGGGTACTCAAGTCCTTCTTTCAGCTGCCTCTGGTAAAGCCGCTCGGCTATCTGCTCTATAAAATCCTCGCCCGCTATCGGTATCGGCTGTTTGGCGCAGTGGTCCCTGAATCGGCTCTCCAG
>JBKJWE010000343.1:0-5039 GCA_046717045.1 Nitrospiraceae bacterium
GGCTCATAGGTGCCGACCGTAAAATTGCAT
Organism: Nitrospiraceae bacterium; assembly: GCA_046717045.1. GTDB lineage: Bacteria > Nitrospirota > Nitrospiria > Nitrospirales > Nitrospiraceae > JBKJWE01. The sequence continues at coordinate 31 of JBKJWE010000343.1, forward strand.
TCTTTCATTGCGATCTTGATCGCCCGTCCGAAATCGAGCAGGTTGCGGATTTCCTTCTTGTCGATTTCTTTAATGACCGACCGTACTTTGATGCCCGCAAAGTCGGCTCGTGAATTTCCGATGACTTCAAAGACGGCCACGCCTTGCGCCCGCTCCAGCTTCAACTCTTTTTGAATGTCGGGGTCCACATCGCCCACAACGAGGCCGAACTCTTCGCCCAGCTTCGCGGCCTCATCCGTCGTCATCGACGCCTGATCGACTGCGCTCACAGGTGCCGGGGTGAGGCGCCCGGTCGCCCCCACCACAGTCACCATACACAGCACAAAGGCCCTTCCACTGCGAAGGGCCTTTAAGACTGAACCGACTCGATGGTGCCGCCCTTCCTCCAACATCCGTGCCTTTGGTTGGACCGACAAACCGGAGGACCCACGTATCACTCTCATCACACCAAAGAACCTACAATTTCGCAACCGGGTCGATCACCAATTGGAACCAGGGGGCGACGGCCTTCTGCCCGTTTCTCTCCTTATTCTCACCGTTCCACACGGCAAATGAGACCGTCTGGACGCGACCGGGAATCAATTTGGCCTCATTTTCCTGTTCTTCACTCACCAATGGCCGGCGCATGACGACATGCCACACTCCGTCTTTCCACGTGGCCTTGCCCTGCACGCGTCCCTGCTTTTCCTTGGTCGTGAGCGTGCTGAATCCCCCGCCGATGAGGTCTTCCACCGAAGAGATTCGGCGTGGAATGACTTCGAATGTCCGCACTTCGCCGGTTTTCTTTTCGCCGGCCTTCGCGGCGCGTCGATCGATGTCGCTCTGCCAATCGGCTTTCCAATGCCAAATGTTGATATAGTGATCGAGTTGCCCCATGCAGAAGAACGCCGGGGCGTCGCCGAGTGGAAGACCGATCGCCACGCCGTCACGGAAGGTACCAGGCGTCAACCGATCGTTCTTAGTGTTGTCTTGCCATTCCAGGAGAAAGGCCAGTTCGGTTCCGTTGTGGAGCGCCCGGACCGTCAAGGCTCGGGCTGTCGGCTCGGGCCAGACCGGCCTGGTAATGACTTGTCCGCTCAATGGCAAGACCATCGGCGCCACTTTGGCCCAAGCGGCATCTTCCGGCGAACCAGGCAGATCACCCTCGGCGAGATGCGCCCGAATAATCATGCCTTCAGAGCTGACGAGGGGAATGCCTAAGCCGCCCAACACACCGGCCACGACCGAGATGGCGAGAAAGAGCAGCAGGAACGGGCGGGAGTAGGGCTTCGATGTCCGACGCACCATGCGGGGTCCTCTAGCAGGGTGTTGAAATAGTCCGCCAGCGGCGGTCTCACGTCGCTCAGAGGCTCCAGGGGACAGTCGCAGGCTCGAAGAGCGACTCGCTGCAGCCTTGCCAAACGGCCTTTTTGAACAACCCTGCGGGGATTGTTGCCGTCCGTCATCTCAGGCCATCCTGCCCTACCAGGATCGATGATCAGTGATTCAACAGCCTGCTCGATGACTGCGGCACATGTGCCGCGATAGGCTCACAATACCACAAAACTCCGGCGAGACCAATGCGAACAGGCTCGGGTTTCTACCACAGTTTCACGCGACGGATTTTGTTCTCGCCTCGTTCGCAGATGTAGAGCGCGCCGTGGGAGTCCAATGCGAGACCGACCGGCGAATTGACGACGGCCTCCACGCCGAGCAGTCCATCGCCGTGCTTCAACGTGCCGGCGGATTCTTTGGCGACGAAGCGGGCCGCGCCGCACCCGCCCATGTTCTTGTCTTCATATCCGCTGTCGCCATTGCCTGCCACGGTCGTGATGAGGCCGGTGGCCGCTTCGATCTTGCGCACGCGGTGATTCATGGTATCCGAGATGTACAGATTGTCGTCGTGATCGACCACGACCGCCTCCGGCGCATGGAGCATTGCTCGAATCGCCGGCTTGTCGTCTCCATCGTAGCCATACCGGCAGACACCGGCCACCGTCGAAATGATGCCGGTCTTCTGATCGATCTTCCGGACGCGATTGCTGCCCTTATCGACGATGATCACATCGCCGGCGCCGTTCACCGCCATCCCCACGACGTCATAGAGGCGCGCTTCCGTGGCGGCTTCCCATCGTCGAGGTACATGGACATGTCCAATCCGTCTGAACAGACCGGCATGAGCCACCCGTGATCGTCGCTGAAGTCGATGCCGATCGCATCGCCCGACAGGACGACAAGATTTCTGGCGACGAGCGGCTGTTCCCGCGCGTCGTCTTCTGCCGTCCAACTGCCCGCGATAGTGGTCACCAGGCCGGTACGGGGATCGTAGCGGCGGATGCGATGCGCCTGCGTATCGGCGATGTACATGACGTCGTCTTTGTCGAACGCGATGGCGGCCGGCCAGGTGAGATTCACCTCCAGGGCGGGCCCGTCCCCATTGAACCCATGCTGGCCCGTGCCGATCACGGTGGTAATGATGCCAGTTTCGTGATCGATCTTTCGGATACGGTTGCTGCCGGAGTCGCAGATAAAGAGGTCGTTGTGGGAATCGAACGCGACGTCGAGGGGCAGATAGAGCCCGGCCTCGCCGCAGGGACCTTCGTCGCCGCTGTAGCAAGTTTCGCCGATGCCGGAGAAGTTGTGCACGGTTCCTTCCTGGAGATTCACGCGACGAATACGGTCGGACCCCGACTCGGCAAAATAGAACCAGCGCTCGCCTTTATCGAGAGCCGCATGGTGCGGCAGCGGAATTCCCGCCTTCACCGCGCGCTTCCCGTCGCCGGTGCTGCGGGCCTTGCCGTTCCCCGCGAAGGTGTCGATATAGCCGGTCTCAAGCTGAACTACGGTGGTTTCCATTGTACTGTGGCCGTCCTTCGCTGATTAACCGCGTGAGACCGGCTGTGCCGCCGGCTGTTCCACCGGAGGCGCCTGGTGCACCTGGGTTTCAGGAATCGTCTGCTGGGGAGCTGCCGCCTGCTGTTGCGCCGCCTGCGCTTCCGCTTCGATGGCATCCGCCTCATGCACGGATTTCTTGAAACCCTTAATGGCTTTGCCGAGCCCTTCTCCCAACTGCGGCAATTTGCCGGCGCCGAAGATGACTAAGACGATGAAGAGGATCAGGATCAGCTCTGTAAAACCAAGACTCCCAAACATGATGTGTTCCTCCGTATGGGGTGAATCAGGATGCGCTGCTGTCTTTCGCCCGCTTGGCGAACCGTTCTTTCAACCGGGCCCGCGCCTGCTCCGCCTGTTCAAACATCTTTGTCTTATCATACACGCTGATCAGATTGTAATACGCCAAGGGCTCATCGGGATTCTGGTCGACTGCGTCTTCCATCACCTTGATCGCCAGATCGGACTTCTTGTGATTCAGCGCCAATTCCATCAGTTTGAAGCTGGCCTCCAGGTGCTTCGGGTCCAACTCCAGCGTGCGGAGATAACACTGAATGGCCACGTCGATCGTGTTGTAATCGGAGACCTGTGGATTGTCGAGCTCGACATAGACGCCGGCGAGATTGTACCACGCGATCGGATCGTCCGGCGTGATCTCGACGAGGCGCTCGTAGTAGCCCTTTGCCTCCATGTACTTCCTCTTGTCGGCGTACACCCGACCGAGATTGAAAAGCGCCAACACGTCGTGAGGAAACACATCGAGTGCGCGCTTGAATTCCGCCTCCGCCTCGTCCGACATGTTCTTGGTCGCGTAGATCGTTCCGAGATTCGAATAGTACATCGCCAGCGACCGATTCATTTCTGTCCGTAGGCCCTCGGCCATCTCGATGGACTTTTTGACCTCGATCAGGGCGTCGTCCAGGCGGCCCTTGCTGAAATACAGCTCGCCGAGTCGACAGCGCGCTTGAAAATCGTCGGGCTCGGTCGCCAGCAACTTTTCGATTTCGGCGATTTCCTCGTCCGGGTTCAACGGCATATCGCCGGGATCCACAGCGGTGGGGCTTTGCTCAGGAGCGGAATAAGTTGGTTCGTTCATATATTTCCCTATGACGATTATCCGTGGTTAAATATGCCCGCCGACCAGCGACTCGGACGTTCCCATCACCGGAGCGCCGGTCGTTGGCGCCGGGTCCGTGGCCTCTCGCTTCGATCGATCCATGGTCAACAACATGACACCCAACACGACCATGAGCGTGAGATTGGAATAGAGCAGCGCATACCCGGCGATAAACATAAGACCAATTCCATACCCGGCCAACCGTCCCATGTTGAGCAACTTGATCACCGTATAGGACCAGCACAAGAGGCCCGCCATATAAAACGCAAAGGGCAGATAGAACGTGTAGCCCATCCCAAATTGGAAGATCCACCCGATGCCGTCCGCGCCCTTCCTAATATGCTCCGCCATGACAGGGTCGTATCCCTTGAGGAGATAATCGATAAAGAACATGGCCGTGAAGATGAAACCCGCCGAGGCCCAGAACCAGATCGCGCGCCGGCGCTGGCGTTGATTGCGCGTACGAAACGACAGGCCTCGCCCATAGGCCCAATAGACCAGGATGCTGGCGAGCACCATCAACGCTTCCCCGCCGCGATGCGCCTCGTAGACCAACGGCGGCGCGGCGACTGTTCCCAGAAAACTATAGACGGTCGAGACGACTTGATAGTACAGCCAGCCGCAGATCCCAAACAGGTAGGTCACCCCCATCACACGCTGCGACCGTTCGTGATGGCTCGACAGATACTCGGTCATCAACAAGGCAACGGCCACCATGGCCGTGAAGTTGTAGATCGCCGCGCCCAACATGGCCGGCGGCACGATCAAGAACCCCGCCGTCAGCAACATCAGCAAGGCGACGCTGGGGATAATGAATTTATTCAGCCCTTCGAACCCGCGATTGGCATACCGGGTCATAAGGGCGACCGTGAGCCCTAAGAACAGCAAAATGGCCACCACGTTCAGCAGCCACAGTCCGACTTCCGTCAGCGTCGTGAAGGTCGGAATGATCCAGGGATTCGTCTTCGCCAACTTGCTGAGATGCATGCCCAGCCGGGAGACCAACCGATAGAGGATCAAC